>JAZUCR010000123.1:0-5352 GCA_045639225.1 Victivallales bacterium | reverse complement strand
GTTCCGCCTGGTTTCAGCCAAGCTCCACAAGCGCGATAAGACCACGCTCCGCTCCGGTCTGCGCGGCGGAGAAAACGCTTATCTGAAACTCGAGATCCATACCGATGGGACTTTCCGCGTGACCGACAAGGAAACCGGCGCCGAATATGACGGCCTCAACAACTATCTTCTGGACAGCGACAACGGCGACGGATGGTTTTTCGTTTCACCGCTCAACGGCTGCAGCCAATGCGGCGCGCCGGAATCGGCAGCGGTCCGGGTGAAGACCGATACTGAAATGCTGCTCGAATTCGAGATCATCCAGAAATACCGCTTCCCGAAGGCACTCGATTTCCACGCTTCGGTCAATGCCGCCTATACCGACACCCGCCCGTCCGACGAGGAGGAGCTGCTCACCATCTCGACGGTCGTTTCCCTGGAACGGGACGCGCGTTTCCTGCGGATCCATTCCACGGTGAAAAACGAACTCTCGGATTTCCGTCTGCGCCTGGTCGTCCCGACCGGCATGAAAGGTGACTACTATGCCGGACAGGCCTTCACGCTGCTGCGGCGTCATCCTGGACGGATCTACGGTGACCGCACGCTCGACGATATCGAACCGGAAACCTTGGAAAAGAATTTCAGCGGCATTCTCGCCCGCGACGACGGACGCCGCGGCATCGCTTTTCTCAATCCGGCCGGACTGCATGAAGCCGCCTGCGTGCCGTGGGACGAAACGAATATCTATGTCACGCTTTTCCGGTCGTTCCGCCGGACCGTATTCCACAACGGCGAACCGGATGGGGCATTGCACGGACGGCTCGAATTCGATTATGTTTACCGCTTCTTTTCGGGCGTCACCGACCCGTGCGCGCTTTACCGGGAATTGCAGGAACTGCGCGCCGGTATTCCTCTGACCTTCGCAGCCGCACTGGGCAAGACCCCCTGCGCCGAATGGGGCACTCTGCACGGCAACGCGGTAGTGTCTGCGCTCAAACCTGCAGACGACGGCGATGGGACGATCATCCGTCTGTTCAATCCCGGCGACCGCGATGAAACGGCCGTGCTGACTCTGGCCGAGCCGGTCGCATCCGCGCATCTCTGCGACCTTGCCGAGCGGGAAATTTCCCTCTTGTGCGAGAATGCCGGAAAACTGGAAACCAAGGTGCCGCCGCAGAAGGTCGTCACATTGAAAATGCGATTAAAACAGACAGGGATGTAAAAATGAATTCTGAACATAGTGGACAGGGGTGCGGACCGGCCATTCTGCCGTTTGCGCCGAACCGGGTGTTGCGACTTTATCTCGGGGGATCGGGGATCGACCGGCTCTGCGGCGTCGAACCCGCGGAAGATTCCCGCTATCCGGAAAACTGGATCGCTTCCTGTATCGAAGGAAACGGCCGGGCTTATCATTCACCCGGACACGGGATCAGCAAGATCCGGCTGGGCGATACGCTGGTCAGTTTCCCCGAATATCTGAAGGAACACGCGGTCGAACTGCTCGGTGAGAAACATGTCCGCCGTTACGGGGCCAATCCGGCGGTGCTGGTAAAGCTGCTGGACTCCGCCGAACAGCTTCCGATGCAGGTGCATCCGACCAAAGAGGATGCCCGTAAATACCTGAATTCATCCTACGGGAAGACCGAAGCCTGGCTTGTTCTTGCCACGCGCGAGGTCAACGGGGAATCTCCGTATCTGCTGGTCGGGTTCAATGAACAGCTGGATCCGGAAATATTCACGAAAGAATGTCTGGCCGGAAAATTCGAACGGGGACTGTCCATGCTGAACAGAATCGCGGTGAAACCGGGCGACACGATCATCATCCGGGGCGGCGTCCCCCACGCGATCGGTCCGGGCGTGACGATGGTCGAAATCATGGAACCGAGCGACTGGGTGGTCATCCCGGAAATCGAATGCTGCGGCGTCAGCCTGAATGAAAAACAGCGGTTCATGGGGATCGCCCCGGAAACGGCGGTCGGGATGTTCGATTACACGCCGCAGACGCCGGACGAGATCCGGGCGCGTTTTTCGCCCGTCCCGAAACTCATCCGGGAAACGCCCGCGGGCACTTTGCGGACTTTGATCTCCCCGGAAGACTGCGAACTCTTTTCCGCGTATGAACTGAGCGTGAACGGGACTTGGGAACTGGACAATCCGGATTCCTGCGGGATCGGGATCGTCACCGAAGGAACGCTGGACCTGGGCGGGATTTGTCTGCGGCAGGGAGAGAATTTCCTCCTGCCATACGAGCTCAAAACACTTGCGGTCCGCGGCAAGGGAAAAATGATCCTGATCCGGCCGCCTGCCCCCTGACCGGAATGGCGGAAAACGTTGGCCGGGCAAGCCATCCGGCCCGGAGAATGATCACCACCAGCGGTGGAGGATCCGTTCGATGACCGGAGCCAGCGCGTGCGCGATCCGGTAGGAACCGAGATCGGTCGCGTGCGCGCCGTCAACCGTGCATTCATCGAAATCGGCACCGTAAAGCATGCGTCCGTCGAGATAATAGATATTGTCGTCTCCCGCGGCACGCAGCTCGTCGAAAACGGTCTGATGGATCTGATTGTAAAGCGGCCGTTCCTTCGAAGCATACTCGGAATCGAACGGCTCGAACGCCTCCGCCGATTTGGGTTCGGTCGAAAGCGCGAGGATCGGGGTTTTCGGATGGCTCTGCCGCAGGATGCGGATATACGGACGGATGGTCTTTTCCAGCAGTTCAGGACGCGCATTGTCGTCGTAATCCAGCACATACATGGCGGGATCGGCGATTTCGGCAAGTTTTCCGGCGGTTTGCGGTTCGCCTTTGCCGCTGCCGGAAAAACCGAAATTGTAAACCGGCTGTCCGAGCAGACGGCTGAGGATGTTGGAATAAAGCATTCCCGGCCGGGAAACACAGCCGCCCTGCGTGATGCTGGTGCCGTAAAAAACCACGGGCCGGGGATCTTTCCACGACGTCGGCGCTTCGATCACAGAGCCCGCATCCAGCCCGATCTCAAGGGTTTTTACCCCGGAATACAGCGGAAAATAGATCGTAAAATCGCGCATGATACGATTCGGCGAAGAAAACATCGTGCAGGTATATTCATTCTCGTCATAATGAAAATATGAACTTTTGGCGAAGACCTGGGTCAGTCCGTTTCCCGCATACAAGTCGAATCCCATGCTGCCGATCAGCGACATATGGTACATACGGCAGCCGTCCACCTCGGCATGAAGACGGATCTCAGAGGAATTGCTCCGGAACCGTATCGCCGCACCGGCAGTGCACCGGTGCAGCCGTTTGACAGCTGGGCTGAAATCCAGGTCCATCTCCTCCGGCAGACGGCAGAACGCACCGCCTTTTTTATGCCAGGGCAGACCGGTCAGCCGGATCGGCCGGTCATCCACGCGGTAAACGTCCATTCCTGCCAGTGTGGCGGCCCCGGTCTGCTGATTGCGGTCGAGCTTTCCGATATCCTGTTTCTTCTTCATTGCGGTCTCCCTGCTGTTTTATAGTCACGTCGATACGGCAATATACATGCGGATCCGACGATTGCAAATCGACATCTGGATCGACATCGGTTCCGAAAAACTCCGACCGCTCCGGATCATCAGGAATCAGTTCGGACCAGGCCGAGTTTTGAGATCAGGATCCGGTCGTTTTGATGCTCTTCGCGGTTCAGCAGGATCGACTGATATATGAAATGGATATTCAGGACCTGCTGTCCGTTGCCGGCGGCAGCGGGAACGGGAACGGTGATGATTTGGTTGCCGCCGTAATCGACCCGTTTTCTGATCTTCATTTCACCGTTGACAAAAACCATCAGGTTTCCTTCCCGCGGCAATCTCGGCTGTATGGTGATTTCCAGCGCAAGTCCTTTCTGATCAGCCGGAACTCTGATCCCGAAAGTTTCGCCGACTTTGAGCTCGATCGCGTGCCTGGCTGCCGGAGAACTTTCCGGCAGGATCAGCTGCGGATAGAACTTCATGGGACTGATCTCCAGCTGTTGACCGATTTTCATCGTTTCAGGCTGCAGCGGACCGGGATTTTCCGAAAACTTCATGCTGCCGTTCCGGACGACCAGAAAACTCGGGATCATCCGGCAGGTTTCACTGAGTTCAGGCCCGCGGCGGCCCTCGACCGTGCATCGGGCGGATACGTCAATGCGGTAAATGCCGTCATCCAGACCGGTCAGGCGGCAGCGGGTGTAATTCACCGTATCGGGCAAGGCCATTTCGGTTCGCCAGCTCCTGCCGTTTTCCAGATTCTCCGCCGTCATGGCGATGGATTTCAGACCGGCGAATCTTTCATTTCCCATGTCGATGACCAGGTATCCGCTTTCCAGAACGAACGGGATTGCTTCGAAGATCTCGACTGACCGGAACGGCTCCCGTGCAGGCTGCCAGTCCGGGAAATCCCTCACTGAGGCAGGATTCCCGCGGACGTGTTTCAAGCTGCCGGGCTGCGGGATACGGTCAAACAGCGAGGGGGCTTTCGGGTCGAGCCCCGCAATGCGGCTGATGGTTCCGCACAGATCGGAAACCTGACACGGGATCGAGTTGAAAACCAGTTTATCCTGACGGCTTCCGGGCGGTTTGATGAACGCCGCTATTTCCGGGGTGTAGCGTTCGGAATGATCGCCGGTAACGATAATGGCGGCGCGGTCGTAAAGACCGGCCTTTTTCAATTTACGGAGGAGCAATTCCAGATTTCTCAGACTGCCGCGGAGCTGCTGATATTTCAGGGTATTGGAATTCAAGGAGAGTTTTTCATCGGTCCGGATCGGTTCATGGGCGCCTTGCAGATGAAAATATTTGAGTCCATTGGCATGACTGCCGACTTTGAACTCCTGATCCAGCCGGCGGAAAAACACCCGGTCGAAAACATCCTGCGCGGTCTGGTTGACTTCCCGGGCAGGCTGGACAAACGGATCGGTGGCAATGTAATAATACTCTTTCAAAAGCGCTTTCAGGTAAAACGGAGTAAACTTTTCCAAGGCGGTATCCAGAATCTTGACGGCGGATTGTTTTTTCACTTCATAGCTGATTTCAACCGAATTGTCAATGGTGTCCGGCGTATAGCTGATCGCCTGCAGCATGAACGGGTAGCCTTCCCGCCGCCAGCCGTTTTTCCGGCAGAGCCTGAACAGCGAATTTTCAGTTTTATAAGCATCGGTCACATATTGTGCATGATCGGCATCCGCGGGTTCGTTTTTATCGTTGCGGGGGAAATTGATACCCGTCAGGATCGCCGGCACCGCATACATGGTCCGGGGCAAAGGGCTGTTCATGCCGTCGAAACAGGTAAAATCCCGAAGTGTTTCCTGCAATTCCGGATATTTCCGGATTACTTCTTTGGCAATCCGTTCACCCATGCAGTCAACCACCAGAACG
>JAZUCR010000122.1:0-11991 GCA_045639225.1 Victivallales bacterium | reverse complement strand
ATAACTCAGTTGATTGTTCATGTTACTCCTTTGTTGTGATTGGCGTAAAATGAATTTTCAGCTGACTGTTTTTCAAGTAATTTTAATTTTTTATTTTGAAATTACCTCTTATTCAATACTTTTTTCCATTGATTTTCACACCTTCCAGCCGGACCCCGTCCGGACATTCCATCATTTCGGAATCCGATGCCGATGCAATGCGGCAATCGCGGAAAAGCACCTCGGAAAGAGAAAACTCTTCCGGGTTCGGGAAGACATAGAAAAATTGCTGACACTGCAGATCCAAATATGTGAAAGTGATATTTTCCGCCCGCGAGAAATGGATCTCTTTGGAACGGGGGAACTGTGCCCAGCTAGCCGCAACGAAAACGTATTTGCAGCTGCCGCTGATGTTTTCAAGCGTTATATTCCGGTTAATCTGCGGGGTATCCGGACGCATTTTCAGATAAAACATCTTCTCTGCTCCCTCCAGTTTACAGTTCCTTATCACAATGTCGTAATTGCTGACGCATTCGCTTCCGCAAGTGAAGGCACTGTGACAATACCCGAAAACACAGTCTTCCACCAGCACATCCGTGTTCGGACCATCATCTTCAGCAGTATCAGCATTCGGCCCTTTGCCACCCTTAAGCGTAAACGCATCGTCGCTGACCTCCATGCGACAATGATGGATCCAGACATGGGAGCAGTTGTCGAGGTCGATGGCATCGGAACTGGGAGCTGGAATTGGTTTTGACGGAGCAAAAATATCCAAACCGCGCAGTTCTACGTTCTGACAGCGGTACAGATGGCAGGTCCAATAAGCGGAATTTCGCAGATGCAATCCGTCAAGAAGAATATCTTTTGAATTTGAAATATAGACAAGCCGCGCGCGCATTTCATCCACGTTGAGACAGTTCGGATTCCAGCGGCGCCGCAACCAGAAATTTTTCCAGACTTTCAGTCCGCAGCCGTCGATTGTTCCGTTTCCGGTAATGGAAAAGTGATCGACACCGTCCGCATTAACAAGCGCAGCAAAATAAAGAACTGTTTCTCCTTCAATGCGTGTCTGCAAAAGTTTGTAATCATTCATATCTTCACTTCCAAGAAGGAACGCAGATTCCTCCAGATGCAGTGTAGTTCCCGGCTTGAAGAACAATGAACCGGAACGATACTGTCCTCCGGGAAAGACGATTTGACCTCCTCCTTGTGATGCAGCAAGATCAATTACCTTCTGGATAGCCTCAGTCTGTACTTCTGCCGGAATATCTTTCCGCACACCGAAATCGGTAATTCTGTAGCTTTTCATTGATGCCTCTTTACTTGTAATGATGATTTCGATTTCTGTTCACAAGACCATTGTCCTGTATTGTTTCAGAAAAACTCTGACAGATGCAAGCTGGCGGAGTTTCCACTGCAAATGCCATTCATCGCATACGTAACCCATGGAAGGTTCCCAGCCGAGCCGGGAATCCAGCCGAACGTATTGAAAGAGTTGCTCGACATTTGTTTGCTCTTGATCAAGGAGTTTCTCCAGGATATCTAGCAAGCCCTTAGTCTTCGTCTCATCTGCACACATTTTCAGTTCCATGTAATGTCTCCGGGGTGATCGCAGACAGCACTCCGCTGGAAATCAGCCATGTCCGGAATCTTAAGCTCGAACAATTCGAACTGACGTCCGGCAAAGGAGACAAAAAACCTCTGATCCGGGAAGAAAGCCCTTCCTGGGAAACCAAGTTCTGACTTCCGTGCGGCCCGGTAAGAATATCGGAAAAGACGTTTGAAAATGTCAGGTGTCCTTTCCGATTTTGATATTGCCGGTGAAACCGTGGGGTGCAGCGGGCAGTTTTGTGCCATAAACAATTCCCTGACGGACTGTCCGGTCGCTGTATGACGGATTGTCCGCGGTCACGATCGACAATGTATTTTTTCCTTTCCGGAGTTTGCCGCGGATATCGAAACGGCAGACCGGACCGAGGGAGGAACCGCAGTAAATCCCGTTGATCCAGAGCTCGGCGCAATCCCCCGCATGAGGAATTTCCAGCACCGTCGGGGACGGATCATCGGTTGTGAAACTGCTGTCGTAACGGAATTCCGCACAGCAGCGGGTCAGGTTCAACTTGGTCAGCAGATTCACCGGTTCGGAACCGGACAGCAGAAGCCGGAAATCGGCATCTTTTCCCGCCTCCTTCATGAAAATGTCATAGCGGAGCGGAAGTTCCTGCAGAATCTGATCCCCGTAATCGAACCGCGGCAGATTTCCGGCATTTCCGGAAACCAGCACGGCCAGCTGCTGCCGGTTCAAGTGCAGACGGATTTTTCCGTCACGAATTTCAGGCGCTTGTAGCTCATTCCGCCATGGATCGTAGAAAACCATTTTTTCCGCATCGGGGAAAGCCGCAAATGTATCAATGGCCTCAATGCCGTCGTTGAAGAAAAGACGGCATTCGGAACCGTCTTTCCGGACCAGACGGTAACTGCGCAAGGCATCGGTCGGACAGTCGGCGATCCATTGCCGGGGCAGACCTTCCGCCAGACTTGCGGAGGGAATTACTGCAAAGTGTTTCAGCAAGTTGGAAATATCCGTGTCTGCATGTTCACACCGTTCCGGCAGACCGTCGCAGAAAATCACTTCGATTCCGGCAGCCGCCAATTCATCGAGACGGCGCAAGAGTCTTTCCGGCAGGATTTCCGAATACGGGACCACCAGAGCGCCGTATTTTTCTTCGTGGACCAGCAGTTTGCCGTTGTCCGCCCGGCAGTCGTCATAAAGCGTGTCGGACGGCAGATAATCGTAATCCAGGCCGCCGCGGGTCAGGATCATCGAAACCTCGTCCAGATTCTGGAAACGGCCGTTGATCCAGTCGGCTTCCGCATTGTAGAATACGGCGATATCCGCCTGATGGACACCCTCGGAAAGCAGATGGCAAATCCTCCGGACATAGAGCATCAGATGGTGGAACAGATGGTATTGCGGATTCAGGCCGCCCATGTAAAAAGTCGGCGGCAGTTTTTCCATGCAGTAGCCGGGCGGGACAAACGAATTGTCTTCAGGTTCGCGCTGTTCGCCGGGCAGTTTCATCGAAAACGCATGCGGCATGTAATGATTGATCCCGTTCACCAGAAACAGGTTGAACATCGCCTGCATCGTGGAAAGGCCGCAGGTCCAGCCGTAACCGCCGAACATCTCGCAGAACGCGCGGTTTTTCATGTGCGGGGTGATATGCGCCAGCGAAGCACCCAGCTTCGGCAGCGTGTAATTGTAGAATTCCGAATTGTATTCCTTGTTCGAATCGTTGGAGGCATGACGGATCGTCCGGATTCCCGGCACGTGCTGGTTCAGCACGATGTCCAGTCCCGACATGTGCTGTCCGGCCATCGCCCGGAAATAATGGCCGCATCCCCAGCCGGTGTGCATGTGGGCCCCGCGGTCTTCGAGGCAGTGACCGATATATTCCACGCCGTGTTCCTCGCACCAGCGGCCGATCTGGAAGCTGAAATTCTCCCGCCAGGCGCGGGTGATTACGTCCATGTAGGCAACGCGGAGGGCCGGACTTTTCCCGGAAACGTCATCCCACAACGCCGGCAGATTCGCCATCACTTCAGCTTCGGTCATCCCGGCGACTTCGGCGATCTGCCGCGGAAAATCATCCTGCCACGGATAAAGTCGCCGCAGCTGTCCCATCCGGTGGTCGCAGGAATCGTAGCCGTATTGTCCGTCGCAGTTGCCGAAAGCGGGTTCGTCGGAGAAGAATCCGGCAAATACGTTGCCGAAATACCGCGAATATCTGGCGTAGATCTTTTCATGCACTTCATCGATCAGATGCCGGCAGGAGGCTTTGGAAACCATCGTGATGTATTCGGCAAACAGCCCCTGCCGCGACGGATCGGCAGTCAGGATGAAAAACACCCGCCAGATCCCGTCCGGCAGATCGGCCGCACACAGTCCGTCCATGATCCGGTCCGTCAGGACGACCGGTTCGCCGATGCACTCTCCAGTGTTTTCATCCCGACGGTAAGCGGACACCTGCACGATCTTTTCACATTCGGTATGATTCGGCAAAATCAGCGCCCCGCCCTGCACCGGACCGATGAAATCCGCGGCCTCGATCCGCAGATTCACTGCGCGGAATCCGGCATTTTCCGGTTTCGTCATGGAGTCATTGGCGCTGCCGGTGTTCACATGCGAATCATCCAACAGCCACATCCGCATGTTCAATTCCTTCGCGGTCTCCAGGGCGGTGTCCATGATGTCCCACCATGGCTGGCGGCAGAACCAGTTTCCTCCCCGGTTTTCCAGCACGAATTCATCGATCCCGCCCGCTTTGACTGCACGGATTTCCTGTTCGACCAGTTTCCGGTCTTCCCCCGCATACCAGACCAGCGGGAAAATGTAACTGCCCGGATTTCCGTTCAGACAATCCTGAACTTTTTTGTCTGTCATGATCAAATCTTCCTTATGTTGATTGAATCAGAATGTGTCTGCCGGGATTCAATGTGATTTCCTCTCCGGACGGCAGGACCGCACGGGCCTCGATTCCGGGCGGGACTGCCGCTTGCCAGCCGGAAAGCCGGCCGTTTTCCATGCGCCATTCGCTGACGATCCGTCCGAACGGTGAATCATACACGGCTCGTACCGGGGAAAACCGCTGATCCGGGATGATTTTCAAGATCAGCTTGCCATGGGAATAATGGATGCCGCCGATCCCTTCGGTCAGGAACCGCGCCGCCGCACCGTAGGCGTAGTGGTTGAAACTGTTCATGGCGACGTCCCCGAAACCTTTTTCCTTCGTGAAACTGTCCCACCGTTCCCAGATCGTGGTGGCTCCCTGAGTGACCGGAAACAGCCAGGAGGGGCATCCGGTCTGAAGCATCAGGCCGCAGGCGGCCCGGCTGCGGCCGAAACGTTCCAGAACCGTCAGGATCAAAGCGGTCCCCATGAATCCGGTGGACAGCCGTCCGCCGTTTTCGGCGATCTTGAGTTCCAGCCGGTCCAGATTGCGTTCCACAGCCTCCGGCAGGACCAGATCGAATGCCAGCCCCAGCGTCAGCGAGGTCTGGGTGGAGGGCGTGATCACGCCGTCCGGACCGGTGAATTTCCGCCGGAAAGCTTCCGCGATCCGCTGCGCCAGATCCCCGTAATGATTCCGGTCTTCCCCATGGCCGAGGATCCCGGCGATTTCAGCAAGACAATATGCACAGCGGGCGAAATAGGCGGTGGAAGTCAGGGAACGGTCGGTCGGTTCCGGCGCCAGCCAGTCGCCGAAAGTGTTTTCCCCCGGACGGATCAGCTGATCGGAATGCTCTTCCTGCCAGTTCAAAGAACGTTTCATGGCATCGTAATTGTCCTCCAGGATCCGTTTCCGTCCGTAAAAACGATAATATTCATACGGGATCAGGATAATGGCGTCACCCCAGCCCGCCGCCCCCGGACACAAGTTCAGAATCTGCGGTGCAATGGAGGGCGCCGAACCGTCCGGATTCATTCCGTCCCGGATATCCCGCAGGTATTTCGGATAGAACGTCCGGCAGTCCATGTTCAGCATGGCGGTCGGTGCAAATACCTGCGCATCACCCGTCCAGCCCAGCCGTTCATCCCGCTGGGGACAGTCGGTCGGGAGCTCCAGGAAATTCCCTTTCTGGCTCCACAGCATGTTTTTCCAGAACCGGTTCACCAGTTCATTGCCGCAGGAAAAATCCCCGGTCAAAGGCAGACTGCTGTGCATCACCAGTCCGGTCACATCGACCTTCTCAGGTTCGATGCCGTCGAACTGGAATCCGTCGATCTGAAGGTAACGGAACCCGTGGAACGTGAATTTCGGGATATATTCGGCGGGTTCGTCTTGTTTCCCGGCGCAGATATAGGAATCCTGCGAACGGGCGCCCCGGTAATTGAGCGTGTAAAGCGTTCCGTCCGGGTTCAGCATCTCCGCCGTCCGGAAAGTCAGCAGACGACCGCTCTGACAGGCGATCCCGATCCGGTAAGTGCCGACGAAATTCTGCCCGAAATCCCAGATGTAAATATCCTTCTGCGGGTTCAGGATACGGACGGGTTTCAGTTCTTCCATATGCCGGACGGGCGGCGCGGTCCGCAGCACCAGTTCCGGGGAATCCTGAGCAGATTCCCCTTCGGCGGCGGAATGCCAGTCCGAAGCATCGAAAGCGGCCGTGTCCCAGCCGGGCATTTCCAGCCGGGCATCATAATTCTCGCCGTCATACAGGTCGGAGGACAGGATCGGTCCGGTCGAAACCTGCCACGACGAATCCGAACAAATGACTTCGCTTTCCCCGTTTTCATAATCCAGTTCCAGCCGGACCAGCAGTTCGGGGTGAGGATGGTAAAAATTCCGTTTCCGCAGAATGGTCAGGTTGCCGCAGCACCAGCCGTCCGCCAGAATCGCCCCCAGCGCATGTTTTCCCGGCGGCAGCAGACGCGTCACATCGTAACACAGGAAAGGGATCTGTTTGCGGAAATCGGTCCAGCCCGGAGTCAGCAGGTCGTTCCCGACTTTCCCGCCGTCCAGGCTGGCCTCGAAAACACCGCGTGCGGTGATCTGGAGGACGGCCCGTTCCAGCTGCCGTTTCACCTCGAATTCCCGGCGGAAATACGGGGACAGCGGAGTCGTGGAATAAGCAATCCGGTCATGCCAGATCCAGCGGGCGTCTCCCCAGTCGGAATTCCGCTGCAGCGCAAGTTCGAAATTGACGGGACCGGAATTTGCCTCGCGCTCTCCGCACCAGACTTTCACCTGCAGCCGGACCAGTTCCCGCACCTTGAGTTCGCGGCCGCCCCAGGGGATCCAGTGCTGCTGTGCCGACGGCACTTTCCCGGAATCCCAGATCGTCTCATCCCGCAGCCCCTGGGCAACGATCTGATATGCGGTCTGACGGCAGTCTGGGTGATCCGATTCCAGCCGCCACGAAATTTCCGGACGCGGCGAATCAATGAAAATGAAATCATCCTCTTCGGATGCAGCTGCTTCTCCGATCCGAAGACCTGCTATGGTAAATTCTATTTCTTCCATTTGTCCTTCCCGTTATGCTCATGGTTTTTCGACATGGAATAACACAGTCGAATCCTTCTTCAAATCGAAACCCAGCAATCCTTTCCGGACCGCATAAATCCGTCCGCCGAACATTTCACGGACCCGTGAAACCTGCCGGGGGAAACGGAACTGCCGTTTCCCTCCGGTTGTTAAATTAATGCACAAAGTGTTTTTTTCAATGGATCGTCTTTATGAAAAATAAATTAATTTTTTTGAGATCATTTCCGGTGTTCGGCGAGAACGAAAACCTTGTCCCGACCGATCTTGACCCGAATGCCGTATTTGCCGGTTTTCAATTTGACCGGAGTCAGTTCCCGACCGGTGAAAGCATCGAAAAAGCGGGTTCCTGCCGGGTTGACTTCCAGCACCGGGGCATCAACAGTATGCCCGGTCCTGTTGAACAGCGTATGCACCACTACGCTCCCGTCCGGGGCTTCGAAACGGTTGGCATAAACATATTCCGCCAAAGTATCGACCAGCGGTTCGATTTTCCCGTTGAATGCCGGAGTGTATTTTTTCAGCACGTCATGGTAAGCCGGAGGATACAGCGAGGAATTGTAGACGCCCATCGCATTGAACAGCCAGACGTCTTTCAGGGAATTTTTATTCGTTTCATCGAGTTCGAACAACTTGCATTCGGGGAAGTAGAAACGGAACAGGTTCACCCCGATCGGACGGAGCTGCGAAGTGTTCTGCCGGATATCATAACAGAGAGCCCCGTCGAATGCCGCCGAAGTGAAGTCGGTGCCCTGATATTCCCCCATCAGGATGACGTCTTTGTTGAATTTGTCGGTCTCCTTCCGGATAGCCTCCACAGTATATTTGATGGCGCGAAGCCAGACGTTTTCGCCGTCTCCGGGAAAGAGATGGCTGTGTTTGCGGCTCAGACAGATATAGCCGCCGTGTCCGAATTCATCCAGACGGATGCCGTCGATGCCGGTTTCACGGATCAGACGTGCCATGTTTTCAGCCACCCACTTGATGTAATCCGGATTGTTGAGGCACATGACGTAGGAGAAATAGTGGAAGGCATGCCCCTGCGCCAGCAGGTCTTTGGGATTTTTCAGACAATCGAACGGATCCTTCCATGCCGGATTCACCACGCCCCACGGCGCGCCTTTGCTTTTGCCCAGTTTCGTATCGGGACTGACAATGATCGGATCGGTGTAGAAAATAACCGTCTTGCCGTATTTATGGAGTTTCCCGATATGCGCCCGTAAAGCGGGCAGGCCGCCCCATTGCGGATTGTAGCCGTCGTAGTCGCCGCGGTTGTAGACATACACCTCTTTCCCCGTGGCGGGATCGATCCAGTAGCCGTGATGCCGTGCCCGGTTGCGGACCGCCGACCGTCCGAGCGATTCGATCTTGTCGATCGGTGTGTTCCAAGGAGCAACCGGCGACACGGTCCAATAACAGATGAGTTCCAGAAAATCGGTATTCGGGGAAACATACCGTTCATGGTATTTGCCGTCTTTCCACAACGGGGAACCAATCCCCCAGCCGGCAGTGAGATTCCACAGTTTCTGTATCCGTCCGTTCGGGGGACGGAATTTCCAGACCTTGTGCGCCCAGGCGGCATATTCCTTCATCGGAGTTTTCCAACTGCCCGGATGGGAGGAGAAAACCGCAGCGGGAAGAGTAAGTTTTTCCCCGGCAGCCAGTTTGCGGCGCTGGTAATCCACTGCCAGGCCGATCCCGTTCCGAAGTTCAAGACAAGCGGGGAACATGATATTTTCATTATGCTTCCCCGGACGGTGCGGATAGAGTTTCTTATGCTGGAAAGACGCTTCGCTCCCCTTGCGCAGATTGAAAGCCTTGTAAATCCCCGCTGCATCGTCGATGCGCATGGCGAATCCGCCGCCCAGAGCGGGCGAAAACAGATCGACCATCTGCCACCATGCATTGTTGGCGCCGTAGACCGCACGCAGAACCGTATTGCAGTCGGCGATGATCCCGCTGAAAGACGGGAAACAATAGTAATCATGATCGGGATCATCCGACAGGACCAGACCATCGACATGCGGAAACGCAACGATAAAATTTCCAGCTTTCGGTCCGCAGGTCAGGCAGAGCTGCCAGCAGATGTCATTCGCCTGAATACGAAGAGTCAGGACACCGTCCGCTCCGGCGGCAGGGAGCCGGAAGGCGATCCGTATGCCGTCCGCCGTTTTTTCCGCTTTGACGTCCGATGCATCCGCCGCAGAGTAAATCCGGCCGTCCTTTTTGATCTTGAATATGGCGCTCTGTCCGGGGAAACGGATGATCTGCCGACCGATGTCACGGGCAATGATCCGTTCGAGAGCGAGTTTTCCTTTTACGTTGAAAACCATTTCCAGCGCCGGCGTGGAAAGAGTTGCCCGTCCGTCCGCCAGTTTCACCCCGGAAGTCCCGGGAAGACGTTTGCCCGCCGGACGGGAAATTTTCGGCGCCATGTTGACGGGTTTCGCGATTTCCAGTGCCGGGGAATACGTGATGGAAACTTTGCCGATACGGGATGTTTTCTTATCGATGCTGATTCCGTAGGGTTCTCCTTTCCGGGAAATGTCGCACCGGACTTTGCCGGGCAGAACTTCCGTCTGCTGTTTCACTTCGCCTTCTCCGGTCGAAAACATCATGGCCAGTTCCGGAGCGGCTTCACCCTGATAATCGATCTCCACCTTCACCGGGCGGCTGAAATCCATCGCGGGGGTATTCAGTTCCATGCGGATGACTTCCGACCGGTTTTCGACATAGATCAGAGCTTTCCCCGGATCGTCTTTTTTACCGTTTTCCGGCAAATATACGGCGGAGAACTCTTTTCGGGGAGCGGCTATGACCAGACGCATCATTAGTTCGCCCAGCGGCGCTTTCTGCCAGACGCGCGACCAGGTCTTTCCGCCGTTGTAACTGACGAAACTGGCCGAGGCGGGACGGTCCCCGTCGAAGCCGGGATAGAGGTAATCATCGCCGCGCATCACCTTGCCGAATTCGACCGTGAGTCTGTCGCGGTTCCGGATGAACTTCGCAGGAATCGGAATATCACACCATTCCTGACGCCGTTTTTTGCGGCTGTCGCTGGTCGTGGGAAAACGCGGATCGCCGGTGGAATAGACGAATGTCTCTCCGTTGATCCGGATGAAGAGTTTTTCCGTGAGGCCGTTGGGCTTGCCCGGCTTGCAGATGGAATAATCCAGAATACCGAGGAACATCCGCAGATAAACCGTATCAGCCTGGGCCAGCGCTTCTTGCGGCAGCTTCGTCAGGTCGAAAATTTTGCGGACCACCAGCTCGGGCCCAGCCTGCGGGACAACGCCCTTGGCATTGATGCCTTTCCAGACGGCGCTTTCGTTGCGGAGGATCCACAAACCTTTCGCCGGATGATCCACCCTCCATCGAGGCTGTTCCGCTGATTTCTTCCAGACCGAAGCGGGCAGTTCCGCGAGTTTCCCGGCGGCAAACAGTCCGGCGAAGAAATTGCCGCGGTCGTTGAAATGAACTCCGTCTTTCTGGAAATACGCAGCTTTGTTTTCCAGCCGGTTCAGCGGAGTGTAAATATCCCAGTATGTATATTGATTATCTTCGCATATCCGCTGAACGAGCCGGTTGTAATTTTCAACCAGAGCGGGAACGCCGAACCGGTAACCGTATCGGTCGGCATTGGCGGCACAGACTTCCTGCGGGGTCGACACGGCCGAAAAGATCACCACGGGAGCCCGAGTCACGTTTTTCAGTGCGGACAGCATCTGATGATAATACTCTTCCTCTTTGCCGATCTCGATCTGCGGTTTGGTGAAATTGCTGTTTCGACTTGCCACTGTATCATTCTGCCCCAGGAAAACCAGCACCAGATCATACTGATGATCCTGAATTCCGGCATAATGACCGGGCTGGAACACATCCCCTCGTCCGACAAGACGTTTCAGCACATGGTTCACGGTATCGCCGCGGCAGGCATAATTGAAAATCCGGCTGTCTTTCTGCCGGGCCTTCAGCATGGTCAGAAGCAGATCGGCCCAGTTGCTGCCCCGGCGGAAATCGCTCAGGGAATCGCCCAGAACCAGAATATTCAGCTGTCGGTCGAATTTCAATTTCCCGGCAGTCTGACAATAAGCGGCATAGTCTTTTTCCGGCAGGGCAAACATTTTGAACGGGAAAGAACGTCCGGCCGCACCGACGGCGAAATGATAAACACCAGGCTGTGCCTGCACCCCCGGAATCTTCACTTTGCCGCCGGTATTCTTTACCGTGAAATTCTTCCGTTTGCCGTCCGGACCGATCCGCACAACATTGACGGAATCAACATTGCCTTTGACCGGCAGAGTCAATTCCGGCAAAGGTTTCGCGGCAGGAACGATCAGACAGGAATCCGGCACTTCAACCGAAACGTTTTCACCGCAACGCAGTTCGAAACGGATATCGCGTATATCCAGACAGGAGTTTTCTCCGAATGCCCGGACCCACAGCAGAATCTGATCCGGAATCTTGTCTTTGAGATCCAAAACCGCGGTCACGGGCTTCCATTGTGCCGTGAGTTTCATTTTTGCAGCCGATGTAACCCCGCCCTCGCTGCCGTTGAGAAGCGATACGGCAACCACGTCGAATTCACCAGTCCCCCTGACCTGCGCCGAAAACCAAGTCTTCACACCGCCAACGCTCTGATCCGGCCTCAGATTCGTCATCATCTGGACCTGTTTCGTCCCGGGCGCGGCAGTCAGACGGATAAACGAAATCTCCGTCCCGCCGACAGTTTCCTTTTGCAGAGACTGCGTCCCTTTGCCGCGGACCGGCATGGCACGCTTTACGGCTGCGATATCATCCGAATCGGACGGGAACAACCGGAAGACCTGTTCGGCACGAACCAGCAGTCCGGCGACCGACAGGACCGACGGTAGAAAAATTCGTAAAAAAGTCATGAGACCACTCCGGAAGAGCCAATTTCAAAACGTTTTGGCTCATCTTGTTAAAAAGTTGTTTTTTTTCAGCGTCA
>JAZUCR010000121.1:0-6878 GCA_045639225.1 Victivallales bacterium | reverse complement strand
CGGAACCGAACTCCCGCAGGAACCGCGTTCCGGCATCCCCCGCACCGGGATGGAGCAGGAAAGTCATCCGCTGGAGCCCGTCGAAGAAACCTGCCCAGGCGAAGCCGACCGGTGCTCCGGCGGCATTTTCGGCGACGGCGATCCGGCCGTTTCCGTTGCGGGTTTCCTGCATGCAGCAGCGGTAATCCATCAGCTGGCTCCGCGGCGGTTCCTCATGAAAAGCCCGACAGTAACGCAGGAATTTGTCGATCCGGAACTGATCCCCCAAAACGCCGGGACGGAAACGGATCGGCGCGGCATCGGCGAAAAGCCGGGCATCCAGTTCATTGAATGAGCCCCATTCCGGTTTCACCAGCGCCATGCAGCCGGTCGTCCCCGGATAGATCAGTTTCAGCCCGTAATCCATATAGGTCCGGGCGGCGAATGGGGTGCCGGTGGCACAGGCCAGACATTTGGCGGGAGATTCCTCGAAATCCTTGAGAAAATGCGGCATAAGCCGACGCAGAATACCCCGCCGCCGGAATTCAGGGACGGTCAGAATATTGCCGAAATTGCCGAAATCACTGGCGGGGGCGTAAGCAAACCACATCCGGGCGGCAATCTCGCCATTCACCTCGGCACAATAGAAGTAATCGATGACTTCCGGATAATTTTTCCCTGCGAATGCGTCATGGAAATAAATGCGCCAATACGAAAGGTCGCGGCGGCCGTTCCGGGGATTGTCGTTGCCCGTGGTCCCCTGGATGAAACGCAGGAAGCGGACGGCGCCTTCGGTCGGCGTATCGGTCTTTACCCGCCAGATCTTCAGTTCATCGTCATTGAGTTTTTCCGTGCTGATCAGTTCAAGCATTGTTATCCGCTCCTTTCAGTTTTCCAGATAATAGAGCTTGGTGTCCGGGGCGGCGAATTCATCTTGGAAGGAATCGCAGTTTTCGCCTTTGACCGCACCGGAAAAAAGTTCGATGATCCGGCGCACCGGTTTTTTGAGCCGGATCGTCTTGAACCCGCCGTTGCGGGTGTGGGCGGAAAGAAATTCCGGGGAACTCCACACCTTGAGATCCGGATCGTCCGTGAAGAAATGGATCCCCGCCTCTCTGCCCGCCGCCCGGAACGCTTCCGGCGTGCAGACGTCCAACCCGCGGAACATGATCGATTTCCACTGTGCAAACTGTTTTTCTCCTCCGCCGGTTCTGCCGAAAGGAACTCCGCAGACATTTTCCATCCGGGCGGTGTCTGTGCCGTGCTCGCTGGCTATACCGGGCTGATTGCACCAGACCACCACGCGGTGATCGAGGCAGACCCGTTCCCGGATCATTTTCAGATCCTTGTCGCTTAGATAATCCGTGCAGAGAAACACGATCATTTTATAGCGGGATAAATCGGCTTCGTAAAGGTCGTTGACGACGGCGGTCGTGAACGGGATACCGGCTTCAGGGAGGAGACGGCGGCGAACCTGACTGCCGATGATATCATCGCCAAACCGACAGTGCATCGAGGCTTCCGGAGAAAATACCAACAGGGTTTCGGCATCGCTGCCGGAGGAACGGCCGGCATATTCCTTCCATAACGATCCGAACCGGCGGAACAGCTCCCGGACTTCTTTGCCTCGGTATGAACCTCCCCAGATATTGAAGAACCAGAGGGAAAAACCATGGACCAGGGCAATGGCGAATTCCCGTTTCAGGCAGGCGACATCCTCGGCGGCATTCTTCTGACGGGCCTGAATGCCGGATGCTGGAACGCGGACACCGGGGCCGATATCGACCTCGGTGGTGCTCAGCTGACGGTCGCAGGAATGCAGGTAACCGATATGGAACCGTTTCAGCATCAGCTGGGCAGACTGGAACCCGCCGGCGCCGCCCATGGGAATCTCGGAATTGCAGGAGGGACCGATATAAAAATCCGGAGCGGCTTCGCGGCAGAACCATTCCGCGTTCAGGTGTCCGCTGCTGCCCAAGTCATGGATATTGCCGAAAACTCCGCCGATCAGGACGCCTGGACGGACCTGTTTCCGGATCCGTTTGAAGAAGTATGCGGCACATTCGGAGGTCAGGAAATTGCCGTATTCCCGCCATTGAACCAGATGTTCCGGCAGAACCGTGGTGCCGTCATACCGGTCGTATTCGCCCTCTTCCGGGATGGCCAGGGGGACCTTGCCGTGACCGGAACACCATTTTCCATAATTTTCTACCCGGCGCGGCAAGGGACGATCCAGGTTGAGGTCAAACCATTCCTGCGTCCGGCCGCCAGCCACATAATACGCAATGATCCTGTCGGCATAATGTTTTTCCAGATAAGCGGTCAGCGCATCCTGATAAGCGGAAACCAGACGCACCCATTCAGGGTCGAGGAAACATTCGCCAAGTTCGAGGAAACTGTCTTTCTCCGAGGCTTTCACCAGCCAGGGCGGGGAATTCAGGTCGACCATCGCGATGAACCGGACATCCGGATTCCATTTGAGAATATCGCCGATCTGCCGGTCAACCACACTGAAATCGTATTCGCCGAAATCCCGCCAGATCAGCGGATATGGCGAATAAGGGATCCCCATCCGGCTGAACGTGTTGCTCAGGATCAGCTTGACCGTATCGATCCCGCAGGAATGCATGAAAGCATAGACTTCGAATTCCTTCAGGTAATTTTCACCGTACGGCGGACTGTATGCAATCAGCGGTTTCATATTTTCCGGCCTCCCTGCAGTCGCTGCAGCGTGAGGGCTACCGGACTGTTTCCCGGCGGCAGGTCCATCCGGGTGCGGAACAGTTCGAAACAGGCTTCTTCGTAAGAAAGGCCGCGGAGTTCGGAAATGATCCGGCAGGCGCGGTCTACCAGTTTTTTGTTGGATATATCCAGATAAATCATATAATTGGAACAGATCCGGCCCAGTTTCGCCATAGTTCCGGTGGAAAGCGTATTCATGACCAGTTTCATCCGCAGATGTTCGATCATCCTCAGCCGGACCGGCGCAATGGGAGCGGGGATTGGAATTCCCGAAGCAGTTGTTACCCCGGACGGTTCGGAAACAATCCGTCCCCGGAAAGCATTCCTGCGGGCAGGGATCTCTTCATTGCCGATTTGAATTTTGAGTAATTCCCGTTCGGAAATCCGGGGCAGCCCATGGGTCAGCAGTTCATCCAGCCCGGCGGCACGATAAGTTTCGGGAGCCCAGTCGATACAGCGGGGAGCCCTGCCGAGACAAATCCGCCAGGCATCCGGAGTGGACACGCCGGGATGCCGCACCATCGCCCAGGGTTCCGGCGCGTTCATATCGGAGCAGTGATACGGCGGGGTCATAAAAGTGGGAGCCCGTTCCGTGGTGTCGCTGATGAGGTCGATCAGCAAATCGTCCGCCAGATAATCAATCAGACCGCCCTGGCGGAAAATATCACTTTCGAAATCGACCGATTTCCCCAAAGCGGATATCGCCGCAGTGGAAAACAATCCGGTCAGCATTTCCTCATAGGCTGCAACCATCCGGCTTTCCCCGAATACCGCCTGTTCCAGTGCCGCGGCGGCAAACAGCAGTTCTACCGTGCTGGATTGCATCCGGGTGGACCCGGTCAAAGCCATCGGCCCGACCGGCATGGAAAGCACGCGGACCGAAGGCGAACCATACAGTTTCCGGCAGCGGGCCAGCCGGGAGGAAGGTTCGGCTGGATCGACACAGATCAGCATGAAAACTTCCGCCCCGAGCCGGACTGCCTCGGCGGCGCTGCCGACCGTGGATGTGGTCTCTCCGGTGGCAGTAATTCCGACCAAAAGATCGCGGGAGGTCAAACCAAGTTCACGGACCTGAAGCGCACCGGACATCTCGTAATCTTCAAAATTCTCCACTGACCGGACCAGAGCAAAATCTCCGCCGGTCAGCAGGGAAAGGACCCGTCCGTCGCCGGGAAAAGTTTCGCGCCAGGCACTTTCCAGCAGAACGGCGAGACGCCCGGCCGCGCCGCAGCCGGAAAACACGATTTTTCCGCCCCGGTCAAAACAGCTTTTGATCGCCTCGACCAGCAAGCGGAAATCCGGGGATGCGGAAACCCGCCGGATCAGCGGAAGCAGGGCCATATCGCAGGAAAGGAGCGTTTTCACCCCGCGATCACTGCCGGAAGCGAAATCACGGTCCAGGTTCATGGTCAGGGGATTCCTGGCCTCGCTGCGCAGAAAACCAAGACGGAATTCACTGGCCCCTTCCAGAAATTGCCGTGCTTCTGTTTGAAAATCCTTCATCTTCAGCCCCGTTTTTTCCTGTTTTCAAGCATAATATAGCTTGATTTTTACAAAATACTATATATATTATGCTGTATTTAACAAATATATTGATAAAAATCACGGAAAGACAGCATGATTGCGGAACTGAAAAAATTTTCGATCCTTCTGAATGATCTGGGCCAGGCGGCGGGTCTCCATTTCGCCTGGCATTTCGTCAATTACGAATGGCGGGAAGAAGTGGCGGTCTGCCAGCGGGACCACGGCTGCCTCTTCTGCCGGAAAGTCAAACTGGAGCACTCCCGCAGGTATTTGCGGAAATGTATCTGGGAACATCATGAATTCGAGTTCAATCAGGCGCTGAAACTGAGAAAACCGTTTGTGATCCGCTGTCATGCCGGCGCGATGGAACTGGCGGTGCCCGTTTTCATCCGGGAGGAATTTATCGGCATCCTTACCGCGGGGACCTTCCGGTTTCCGGGCTCGGTCGGTTACCCGGAGTATGAAAATGAATTGAAAAGCCTGCCTGCGATCCAGGAGGAGGATCTGGCCCGTTGGGGCAAAGTCCTGACCAGCCTGGCGGAACAGTATCTGGCCGGACTTAATATCCCCGTCAGCGGAAAACCGTTGCTTAAGCAGACACTGTGCTCGGACACGCGGATTCTGAAAGCGGTGGTCCTGCTGCGGTTGAATTTTCCGAGGAAAATCATGGTGAAGGAAGCCGCCCGCGAGGCGGGCATGTGCCTGTCCAGGTTCCTGCATGTTTTCCCGCAGGAAACGGGCTACAGTTTCTCCGATTTTCTGCAGCGGCTCAGGGTCGAACATGCCCGGCGGCTGGTGGAAGGAAGCGACCTGACGTTCGGCGACATTGCCAGGCGCAGCGGCATTACTTCGCAAAGCCGCATGGGGGTGCTGTTCCACCGTTACCTGAACTCTTCGCCGAGGGAACTGCGGAAACGCTACCGCAAACTCTGCGGCCTGCCGAAACAGCTTGCCGAAGACAAGGAACCCGATTCGCTCTGAATGCGGCGGCTGCCGATTACGAGGCTCTCTGCCGCTTGAACCGGTTCCATCGCGCAATCACTTGTTCGGCGGCAAGTCCACCAGCGGTTGGTCCAGACGATCGGGATACGGTTCCTCGTCCGGCGCATCCGGGAAGAGCTCCCGCCGGAGTTCGAACATCGCTTCGACCGCGGTGTTGACCAGCGTCAGGCCGCCGAGACTGCCGAACTGCTGGGTGTTGCCTTCATAACCGCCGGAAACCAGAAAATTGGCCGGACACATATAAGAGAAATCCGAGGTGGCGTAATACGCGATGAACGCTTTTCTGAACGGGGAATGCCATTTGATCTCCTGTCCGAGTTCGGCACAGACTTCACCGGGCATGCCGACCAGACAGATGTCGCCGATGGAAAAACACTGGATCTCCAGCGTGACTTCGGTTTTGCCCTGATATTCGGGAGGGACCCGTTTCTGGAATTTCCGGCGGATCGGCACGGTAAAGGATCTGATCTTGCCGCCGAGGACCGGATCGGCGATCCGGAAACGTTTCCAGTTGCGCTGGCAGTCGATCATGCCTCCGATGGCGGCTTTGGCCAGCCGGATCCCCATGCCGGAGGCGGCATCGATGCCCTGCTCGTCCTCCTGCGGGACCATATCGCCGGCGGCCCCGGAAACGAACATGCATTCCGCCCCGGTCTCCTTGGTCACATAATTGCGGAAAAATCCGGGATAATCCGCGGAGAAACGCATGCCGCCGAGCCCGGCCGAATGTCCCGCCAGCGGATGCGCGGCATAATTCCCGACCAGATAAAGCGGGTCGCCGGTCGCGGGATCGAAAAAACAGAGTTCGCCGAGTTCACGGTCGGCATATTCGAGCGCCAGGGGGACCACTTCCCGCCGATGCGGCGTGAAACTGGTCCGGTTGTCCGGAGCCACATAACGCCGGTTGCGGTTTTCATCACAGCGGCAGGAATAAAAACCCGCCGCGCATTCGCGGAAACCGGACAGTTCCTGGACGGACTGCAGAATGATCTTTTCCAGCCGTTCGATAAAGGGACGGTTGAGCTTGTCACTGTTGGGCGCGAGCGGGGTGGCGGCTTCCGGTCCGGAATGATTGTGAGTGCAGGAAAAGAGGATCTGTTCGGGTCTGGTGTTCAGCAGCCTGGCGCATTTTTCCCGCAAGGAGCGGATATACCAGCCGTCGAGCGCCAGCAGATCGAGGCTGACGAGCAGGGATTTGCTGCGGCCGTCGTCCAGACAGAGACCGGTGACCATGAGGTCGTCGAGTTTCGCGACCGAGACATCGCCGGCGGTATATCCGGCGATGAGGGTGCCGAGTTCGGGGGTAATGATTTTTTTGAACCAGGCGATCTTCATTGTATCAGTTTTTCGCTCCGTTGATTTTGCGAAGGGTTTCCAGAACGAGCAGCTTGAAAGTGTCGCCGCGTTCCGCATAATTTTTGAACATGTCCATACTGGCAGTGGCGGGTGAGAGCATGACTACATCGCCCGGCTCGGCGGCGGCACAGGCATCGCGTACTGCCGAGCTGAAATTGCCGGAAAGTTTGCATTTGACTTTGCCTGAGAGCTGGTTGAACATGGCTTCCCGGCAGCTGCCGGTCAGGAAGGCCTGTTTGATATGCGGAAAAGAAACTTCCAGTTCGGAGAAATCC
>JAZUCR010000120.1:0-6064 GCA_045639225.1 Victivallales bacterium | reverse complement strand
TAAACGCTGCTGGTTGCCGTCTTCATTTCCCGTCTCCCTGAATCATATTAAGGACTATACACCGGAAATTTCATTTGTCAAGTTTATTCATAGACATATTCGCGCACATAGGGATGCGGGAGTATGGTCAGCTCAATTCATCACACAGTGTGCGGCGAATTGGATCATGATGCCGCGATTGACCGACCCGATCAACCCGTCAATCGCGAAGAACCATGCATCATGTAGTAATGTTTTTTTTCGGAAACCCATTTGCATTTTGAAATCCGGGATGCCATATTATGAAAAAGCGGATAATCCGCTGAATTCGGAACCGGATTGCAAGGAGGTTTTTGTTCTATGGCTCCCATTTTCTTATCCCACCGGGGCGAATCGGACGATGCGCCCGAAAACACGATGCAAGCTTATCAGCTGGCGATGGACCGCCAGTCCGACGGGATCGAACTGGATATCCGTCTTACCGCCGACGGCCGGATCGTCTGTGTCCATGATGCCGATCTGAAACGGGTGGCGGGAGTTCCCGCGGTCATCGCCGAACATACCTTGGCGGAGCTGCAGAAGATCCATCCCGTGCCGGAACTGCATGAAGTGCTGGCGATCCTGCGTCCGGGCAGCATGATCCAGATCGAATTGAAAAGCACCGCCGCGCTGCTGCCGAAAGTACGTCCGCTGCTGACGCCGGAACTGTGCGGGAAACTGGCGGTCCGGATCAGTTCTTTCGAACCGGAACTGCTGAACGCCGCGGCGGATTTCTTCCCGGAATTGCCCCGTCTGCTGCTGATCGACCTGATCAAACATTTCGGACATCTGCCGACTGCCGACGAAACCGAGGCGCTGCTGCGTCAATACCGGGCAACCGGCGTAAGTCTGCGTGCCAATATGGCATTTACAGCGGATTTTGTCCGTGATTTGAAAGCGCGCGGTCTGGGTGTGGTCGGCTGGGGTGTTTCCACCGACGAACTGGGACTGCATCTGGCGGAGATCGGAGTGGATGCCATGACCTGCAATCATGCGGTCGCCCTCCGGAAAATCTGGCGGGGCAGCCGGGAAATCCGTTAAAAAACCCGAAAAGAATTTGACTTTTCCGTAAAATGTGATATTTGTTAGCGATTTGTTTTAAACAATTATCTGGGAGAAAACGGGTCAAATGAAACTGGGACAGAGACGGGAAGGATTTTCCAGTAAACTGGGTTTTGTGCTGGCGGCGGCCGGTTCGGCAGTCGGACTGGGCAATATCTGGCGATTTCCCTACCTCACGGCGAAATACGGGGGCGGAATCTTTCTGATCACCTATCTGATACTGATGCTGACGTTCGGTTATGCGCTGCTGATTTCCGAAATCGGGATCGGGCGGATGACCCGGCGGGGGCCGATCGGGGCATTCCGGAAACTCTGCCGGCGGCAGAAATCGTTCCTTCACTCCCTCCAGATCGGCGGATGGATCAATGCGATCGTGCCGATGATCATTGTTCCGTATTATTTTGTGATCGGCGGCTGGGTTACGCGGTATATCGTCGCTCTGGCCTGCAATCCGGCATCGGCTTTCCATAAAGACGCGGTCGGAATGGCCGGCGGGAAAACCATGACCGCTTCCGCCGCCTATTTCCAGAATTTCATCACCTCCTGGCAGGAATCACTGCTGTATCTGTTCATTTTCATCGTCATCAGCGGTGCAGTGGTTGCGGCGGGGGTCAAGAAAGGCATCGAACGTTTCAACAAGGTGCTGATGCCGATGCTGGTGATCCTGATTCTGGGAATCTGCATTTACTGCATGTTCCTGCCGAATGCGGGAGCGGGATTCAAATATTATCTGATGCCGGATGTATCCAAATTCAGCTATATGACGGTGGTGGCGGCGCTGGGACAGCTTTTCTTCTCGCTTTCCATCGCGATGGGAATCATGTATACCTACGGGGTTTACATGAAACGGACGGATGATCTGGTGTCGAATGTGAACCAGGTGGAGATCTTCGACACGGGCATCTCGTTTCTGGCGGGGATGATGATCATTCCGGCGGTGGTGGCGTTCGGAGGAGAGAAAGCGGCGGAAAATGCGGGCGTGGGATTGATTTTCATCACGATGCCGCAGGTATTCGCGAATTTTCCGGCGGGACGTCTGTTCGGGACCTTCTTTTTCATATTGGTGCTGTTTGCGGCGGCGACTTCGGGAGTATCGCTGCTGGAGACCAATGTGCATACGATCAGTCAGGAACTGCGCCTTTCCCGGAAGATGGCGCTGGTGTATTGTCTGCTGGAAATCTCCGTCATCGGTTCGCTTACGGTGCTGGGCTACAGCGTTCTTTCGCACGTGCATCCGCTGGCGTTCATCGACAAATACAAAGGGTTCGATATTCTGGATACGCTGGATTTCATCAGCAACAGCGTGATGATGCCGATCGCGGCGATCTTCACCACGATCCTGGTGGTGGCGGTGATCGGACTGGAAAAATTCTCCCGTCATGTCAAGCCGGAAGGCAAATGGTACCGGCAATATTTCTTTCAGCTCTGCATGTGCGTGGTCGTCGTTCCGTGTCTGCTGGTGGTGCTTTTGAACGCCACCGGACTGCTGAACTAGGCCGTGCGGAGGAGCTTTTTTGAAGAAAAATTTCGATTTTTGTTTGAAAAAACAGAATTTTATGCTATTTTAATCAGACCCAGATGCGGGAAACCTTGATCCGATGAGGATACGAAGCTGTCACACCGCGGCCGAAAATGAGGCCGGACAGCCGGACCGGAAGGCATGACTGGCAACAGTCTGAAAGCATCCGTACGGAAAAAAGTCCGTACCTACTTTCACGTCATACCGGCGGAATCCTTTTCCTTTCGAGATTTCCTGTATGGAAATAACAACACCTTACAAGGAGTGATCTGCGAAATGGAAGGGTATGCCAGAGACATCAAGCTGTTCAGTGGAACAGCCAATCCCAAATTGGCCGAGGCGATTGCGCGTCATATGGGAATGGAATTGGGCCATGTGAATGTGGAAAGATTCCCTGACGGCGAGATTTTTGTGCAGTACCGGGATATGTTGAGAACGTCCGATGTATTCATCATCCAGCCGACCTGCAATCCGGTCAACGAAAACATCATGGAACTGCTGATCATGCTGGATGCGGCACGCCGGGCCTCCGCAGCCCGGGTAACGGTGGTGATCCCGTTCTTCGGTTATGCGCGACAGGATCGTAAAGACCGTCCGCGGGTGCCGATCACGGCGAAACTGGTGGCGAATCTGCTGACGACGGCGGGAGCGAACCGGGTTCTGACAATGGACCTGCATGCTCAGCAGATCCAGGGCTTCTTCGATATTCCGGTGGATCATCTGTATGCGCAGCCGGTAATGCTGGCTTACATGCGTGATTATCTGAAACTGAACTCGGAATCGGTGATCGTGGCGCCGGATTCGGGCAGTGTGAAACTGGCGCACGGTTATGCGGACCGTCTGCACTGCGGCTTTGCCGTGGTGGCGAAACGCCGGGTCAATGCCACGACGGTGGAATCCTCGCACCTGGTAGGCGACATCAAGGGACGCGACTGCGTGATCTGCGACGACCTGACCTCGACGGCGGGCACTCTGTGCGCGGCAGCCGATCTGCTGAAACGCGAAGGAGCCAAGAAGGTCTATGCGGTGGTTTCGCATTGTCTGCTGACGGATGCGGGTTACAACCGGCTGAAAAACAGCGCGATCGAGGAACTGATCACGACCAATTCGGTCCCGCATGAGGACCGCGAAGGCTGTCATGTCCACACGCTGTGCATTGCTCCGCTGCTGGCGAAAGCGATCCAGCGGATCCATGACGGTGATTCGGTATCGTGTCTGTTCCAGACCGATCCGCCGGAAGACCTGTTACTTTGAAACAACTGAACTTGCTGTACAACCTATAAAAGGAAGGTAAGAAATGGCAAAACAGAAACATGTGTTAAATGTGGTGACGCGCACCGGGCTTGGCAAAGGCGCGGTGAAACGTCTGCGTGCCGAAGGCAATGTGCCTGCGGTGATCTACGGGCACGGCAAGCCGGCCAAAACGCTGTATTTCTCAGCCGCGGACTGGGAAGTGCTGCAGAAATTCGAACTGAATCTGCTCTCCCTGAAAGAAGGCGACAACGAAATGCTGGCGCTGATCAAGGAAGTCCAGAACGACTTTATCCGCGGAAAAGTGAAACATGTGGATTTTCTGGAAGTCAACCGGGACGAAAAGATCCGTGCTTCGGTTGCGGTGCACCCCGGCCACGAAGCGCCTGCGGGAGCTTCCCAGGGCGGTATGCTGGAACAGGATATCCACGAACTGGAAGTGGAATGTCTGCCGGATGCGCTGCCTGAGTTCCTGGAAGTCAACGTTGCCGGACTGGGACTGGATGCCGCGCTGCACGTGTCCGAAATTCCGCTGCCGGAAGGCGTCCGGATTCTGAACGATCCGGAACTGGTGGTTTTCCACGTCATGGATCCGTCGAAGATCGTGGAAGAGGAAGAAGCCGCGCCGGAAGCTGCTGCTGAAGGTGAAGCCGCTGCCGAACCTGAAGTGATCGGTGAAAAGGAAAGACAGGCCAAAGCTGCCGAAAAAGCTGCTGAAAAAGCCGAAAAGAAATAAGGAGCCGGACCGGGTTGAGACGAATTGACGGGAAAGGCAGTGCAGATGCCGGGCAATGATTTCAGTTCTCGGGTACTGATCGTGGGACTGGGAAATCCAGGCAGCGAATACCGCGAAACCCGTCACAATGCAGGATTTATGGTGCTGGACCGTCTGGCACAGCGTCTTCCGAAGAAAAACTTTGAAGAGATTCACGGTTGTTCTTCGCACTATCTGAAAGGAACTTATGCGGGTCGGCCGCTGTTCCTGCAGAAACCGGAGACGTTCATGAATCTGAGCGGAGAAGCGGTGGGACCGCTGATGCGCAAAGAGGAAATCGGACCGGACGGACTGCTGGTGATCTACGACGACATGGATCTGGAAGTTGGAAAACTGCGGATCCGGGGACGGGGATCGTGCGGCGGGCACAATGGAATCCGGTCGATCATCGAAACAACCGGAACGGAGAACTTTGCGAGGATACGAGTCGGGATCGGACATCGGACAGGGAACGGAGCGGATTACGTGCTGTCCCCGTTCGAAGAAGAAGAAAAACCGATTATAGACAAAGTGCTGGATGCTGCGGCGGACGCCGTGATCCTGATCCTCCGCAGAGGGCTGAGTCAGGCGATGAACGAGTATAATTCTCAGGATTATGCTCCGTCGGAGCCGGATGAAAAAAACGAAACGAACCGTTGAACAATATCAAAAACACCAGGAGGTGTGAACTTGAAAAAGTATGAGGCAGTATTCATTCTCGACATGAGAAAGGTCGAGGATGAGGGAAAGGCCTTCTCTGAAGAGCTTGCGGGCAACATTCAGAGTTGGGGAGGCAACATGGTGGAATCGATTCCCATGGGACGCAAACAGTTTGCGCGCGAAATCAACAAGCGTAAAGCCGGTATCTACTGGAATTACATTTTTGAGATCGATCCGCTGAAAGTGAAAGACATCCGCGACAAATACCGTCTGGATGAAAGAATGATCCGGATGCTGATCATCACTTACGAACGTCCGGAACATGTGCGTTCTTCCATGGCGGCAGCTCCGGAAGTCCCGGCGGAAGCATAAACAACCAGAGGAAAGGAGTCCTGAATCATGGCATCCTTGAATAAAGTATTGCTGATGGGGAATCTGACCCGCAACCCGGAGATCCGTTATACGCCGGGCGGCAGTGCGGTCTGTGAATTCGGAATGGCGATCAACCGTCGTTTCATGCAGGCGAACGGACAGGAAAAAGACGAAACCTGTTTCGTGGACATCACAGTCTGGGGCAAACAGGCGGAAAGTTCCTCCCGTTTCCTTCAGAAGGGCTCCTCTGTATTCGTCGAAGGAAGACTGGTCTACGATCAGTGGACGGAAAAAGAAACCGGAAACAAGCGTTCTCGTCTCCGCATCTACGCGGAACGGGTGCAGTTTCTGGACCGCCGCGATCAGGCGGGACAGCCTGGCGGAGAAGGCGACGGCGGAGCTCCGTATGGACAGGGCCAGCCGCAGGG
>JAZUCR010000119.1:0-6439 GCA_045639225.1 Victivallales bacterium | reverse complement strand
GTCCGCATGGTCCCCGCGTATGGCTGCGCGCCCCATGAGGAGATCCTCGACTGGCTCCGGACGGTCCGCAAACTGGCGCAGGATCCGCCGGAAGGCGCGCGGATCACCGGTGCGCATCTGGAAGGTCCCTGGCTGTCCGCCCGGTTCGGGGGCGGCATGGATCCCGCCCAGATCCGGAATCCCGATCCGGTTCAGGCACAGGAATATCTCGACGCCGCGCAGGGCACGCTGAAACTGATGACCATTGCGCCGGAACTGCCGGGCGCTCTCGAAGTCATCCGGCTGATGAAATCACACGGGGTGACCATGTCGCTGGGACATTCCGACTGTCCGCCCGATTTCTTCGGGACCGCGGTCGAAAACGGCATTTCCCAGATCTGCCATCTTTTCGACGCCTACGATGTGCCGGATGCGCCTCTGGGCGTGCGTCATCCGGCCGTGACCGACCTGGCTCTGATCGACGACCGGGTGATGAAAGAGATCATCATGGACGGTCTGCACGTGCCGCCGGAACTGGTGATATTGTCCCGCCGTGCGGCGGGCGCCGATCATATCATCGCGATCACGGACAGTCTGCAGGGAGCGGGACTTCCCGTCGGACGGTTCTTCGATGCCGGACGTCCTTACATCATCCGCGAAGGCGAGCTGGCGCGTCTCGAGTCCGATGGCCAGATCGTCGGCTCGTCACTGACCATGAACCGGGCGTTTTTCAATATGATGTCCAAGTTCGGATTCACACCGGCGGAAGCGGTGAAATGTCTCTCCGCCAATCCGGCGAAACAGCTGGGGCTGGCAGACCGCACGGGGGAACTGCGGGAAGGGTTGTCGGCCGATATCGCCGTGCTGGCGCCCGACCGGCTGACCGTGCTGAAAACGTATCTGGAAGGACGTCAGATCTTCTGATCGTTGAGCCCCATTTTTTTGCCGATCACGTAAGTGCCGACATTGTCGCCCGCCACGTTGCAGGCGGTTTCGAACATATCCAGCAGGGGATTGATCCCGAGCGCCAGCGCCACGATCAGCGCGGACTGTTCCGCGGTCAGATGGAAAAAGTCCAGCACCAGGAACACCAGAAAAATACTGCCGCCCCGCACGCCGCCGGCTCCGACCGAGGCGAATACCACGCTCAGAACCAGCAGAAAAACCTGCCACGGTCCCAGCGTGAATCCGAAAAGATTCGCCGCCAGGACGGCAAAAACCGGCAGATGGATGCAGACCCCGTCCATATTGACGGTCGCGCCCAGCGACAGAGTGAAGCCCGCCAGTTCCCTGCGGATATGCAGTTTTTCCTGTGCGGTCCGGAGCGAAACCGGCAAGGTCGCTGCGCTCGAACGCGTTACAAACGCGGTCAGGATCGGTTCACGCAGTTTCCACAGGATCGGGAACGGATTTTCCCGGCAGATCAGGAAAATGAACAGCGGATAACAGATCAGGATCATCAGGACGATGCCGATGATCACGCTGAGCGCCACCTGAAAATACGAGCTCAGCAGCATGACGCCGTACATTGCGAAACAGGAGGCGGACAAGGCAAAAATTCCGATCGGGAAATAGCGCATGACCCAGTCGATGATTTTGAATACCGCATGCTGAAAACCTTCGATCACCTGCAGCATGACGCCGATTTTGTCCGCGACGCCCGGATCTTCATTGGAGTCCAGAACTACCCGTGCGGCCAGTCCGAGCAGAATGGCAAAGACGATCACCGGCAGGAACTGGCCTTCCGCCAGCGCCTGAAACGGATTCATGAACAAGCCGTAAAAGAGTTTCAGCAGCGGCGACCCGGCGGCCGACGCGGTCGTCTGCATCGATTGCGCCTGCGTCAGCATCGAGCCTGCCACCTGCATCGAATTTTCCAGTTTCGGATTGCAGACCATGGCGGTGAAACAGCCGAACACGGCCGCATAAACCGAGGTGCAGACATACCACGTCACCACAGCCAGTCCCATTTTTCCGAATTGTTTCAGCGGCAGACTCGCCGCCCCGCTGACCAGCGAACAGAAGATGATCGGAATGACGATCATTTTCAGCATGGAGATCAGCACGTTGCCGAACGGCGACAGCACCGAAATGATGTGCGCAGAAATCTCCGGATGACCGGAGGTTCCGATTTTCCACAACAGCAGTCCGAACAGACACCCCAGCACGAAAGCTCCGATATTCAGCCAGATCAAAGGCAATCTGACATACCAGCCAAATAAATTTTTCATTTTCTCTCCTTGTCGATGATTTTAGAAATATAGCATGTTTCCTCCGTTTTGCAATACAGAATCGCGAGTATGGCTGCAAGATGAGAGTCAAACCGGATCTGCCGGAATGAATGGATCCGGTCAAGATCCGAAAGATCGATTTTTATAACGAAACCAGCCGTGGATAAGGTTTTTTTCAATTTTCACGGGATTTTTGTGAAAATAATGCATATTTTTTTTAAAAATACTTGCAATTATTTGAACGGACAATTATGTTACCGCTAACATTAGGAGATATTGAATGAAGCTTCTGATCCATGAAATCGCAAAAGAATGCGGCGTTTCAGCGATGACGGTTTCCCGCGCGCTGGATTCGACGCGTGCGCATCTGGTTTCAGAAGAAAAACGGCGCCGGATCCGGGCGTTCTGCGAAAAGCAGCATTACGAGCCCAACTATTCCGCCCGGACGCTGGCTTCCGGAAAAACCTATTCGATCGGTCTGGTCCAGCCCTGGATTCAGTCCATTTCCAGATCGCGCACCTATGGATGGATGATTCAATATCTGGTGGAGGAGTGCCGGAAATTCGGTTATATCATTTCGCTTCTGCCGGTCGAGGCCGATGACAAGGAGTCCATCGACCATGAAATTGTCAAAATCTTTCGGACCGGCCGGGTCGACGGATTCATTTCGATGGCGGAATTCATCGGCAAGCAGGCGTTGGATGAAATGGCTGACCGCCAGTTCCCGATCGTAACGTTCAACATGCCTTCGGACGTGGTCCAGCAGATCGAGGATCCGCGCCGGGTTTACATCAACAGCCGTCCGGCGGTGGAAGCTCTGTTCCGGCATCTACGCCAGCAGGGGCACAGCCGGATTGCCTATATCGGCGGGCATCATCTGGAAAAGACCAGAAATCAGCTTTACCATGAATATCTGAGCGATGATGAGGACGGTCTGATTCTGGAATATCCGCAATATCTGGGAACCCGCGGAGCACTGAACAGTTACCGGCTGGTTTTCGATCAATGGAAAAAACTGAAAAACTATTCTGCCATTACCTGCTTCAACGATGAATGTGCTTTTGGAGTTTGTGCGGCATTGCGAGACAAGGGGCTGGTCCCTGGCAGGGATATTGCCGTTACCGGATTCGATGACCTTGAAAACGGTCAGGAAAACGCTTTTCTGACCACGATCCATCCTTCGTTTGTGGAGGCCGCGGAAAACTGCGTTCGCTGCCTGATGCGTCAGATCCGGCGGGAAAATTTGGGTTCCATTCAGGCCGTGGAAGTCAAAAACCACCTTGTCATTCGTGCTTCTTCGGATTTCCGGCATGAGCCGCGCGAGCAGAAAGCTGAAGCCTCATCCGCCGGATCCGTCTGGAATACCTCGAGGGAAGGAGATAGTGTGATAGAAGAGAAGTGAGCAGCGGGGGCAAGGCCAGACGCGGCGGCGCAAAAGCCCATATCGCTCTTGCCATAAAAATCCTTGAAATCACATATAACCGGAGTGGAAATTTATCATAGGAGATTCATGAAAAAAGTGACCAGACAAAGCTTGCCGCGAAGTTTCCTGTTCCGCATGACCGGACGGTTTCGGAAGCGTATATCTCAATGCGTTCTGGAATTCGGAGTGAACCAGGGACTGGACATTGATTTCAAGACGGTTCCGGGAATGTTCGGGAGTTCGGATTGAATAACATGTGTTTTATGTATAACGACCGAAAAGGTTTACGCAGGTTGACATACCTTGACTCACCTCGAAACAGGTCGGTCGGAAGTTTACGCACGGACCGGCGAAAATCATGTGCCGATCCGCAAATCCGCGCAGGAGCCGGACTGTGCCGCAGATTGTCGCCTCATGCGAGCGCATCCGCGTCCGCGCGATACAACACAAAAGCCCGGCGCTTGACCGGGCTCCCCTGAATCACCTCCTCTCTATTTGATTACTTCATAGCCATCCGGCAGTGTGCCGATCTGCGGCAGCTCCGGACGATACAGCCGCGGCGCGCCGACGATCGACGGTTCCCAGGTTGCCAGTGCCGGATCCTGGTCCCGCATCACCAGCCGGCCGCGAAGAATGTCCGCGACGACGCGCCTGATCAGCTTGACGCCCATCGGGAACAGCTCGCGCCGCCAGAGCGAATGCGCGTCATCGTCCGGCCGCACGAAGCACCACTCCTGCGCGGCGACCGGTCCACCGTCGACCGTATCAGACAGCCAGAAGACGGTGCCGCCGGCGATCCGGTCCCGCATTTTGATCGTCCATTGGACCGCGTCCCGGCCGCGGTGCAGCGGCAGCAGCGACGGATGATAACCGATCGCGCCGAGCCGCAGTCTGTTCCGCACAGCCCGACTGACGAAGTCATGGGAGTGCGCGGCAATCAGGAGATCACAATCGGCCGGCATGGTTTCGGATCGCAGCGTCCCGGCTGTCCTGACCTGGTAGCCGTAGACCTCCGCCCGCCCATGCAGCCGGTCGCCCGGCGGCGCATAGACCGCACGGATCTCAATATCCGGCAGACTCCGGAGCTCATCGAACACAGCCGCACCGAAGCTCCGCTGTCCGCACAAGATAACCCGCAGCTTACTCATGCAGCCCCTCCTCTCCGACATACCGGAAGCCCTGCACGGCGCGGAAATGGCCGCCGTATCCGGCGCCGGTGATGGTGATGGCATTTGGATCCCTCTGCAGCTTCCGCGCGTTGCTGACGGCCATCGTCCGGATGTTTCGGATTTTCGGTTCACCATACAGGACGGCGCTGGGCTGCCGCCATTTACGATCCCGCCGAAGACTGACAGCCAGACCGGGATGCGACGTGTGGAAGAGCGTCGTCACCGGCCGGCCGGGAAACCGCGCGCCGTCCTCGCCCTGCAGCTGCATCTCGCAGACCGCATTCAGGAAGCGCATCCCGACGCCGGCGCCCTGCCATTCCGGCAGGACCACCAGACGGCACGCACGGGCCTCCACGCCGTCGCGGCCCTTGTTCCGGCTGGATACAGCGATATGGCAGACCGGTTCCCCGCCGACCGCGCCGACATAACAGCACGCCGCAATCATGTGCGGCAGTTTCAGATAGTGATGCTTTTCAAACGCCGGCCAGTAACGCCAGTCGGTTTTCCAGAGCTCAAGATCGAACCGGGGGCGTTGAACCCCCACCGCGCTGTTGTATTTGCCGGTCGCAGTATCGAAGATCCAGTCCGGCTGGATCCAGTCCAGAATGTCGCGGTGACAGGTCAGGATCAGACACTGCTGTCCGTCCTGGAGACGCCGCCAGGACTTGGCAAAGGCCAGCGCTCCGAAGCGGGCGATCTGACGGTCCAGCGCACTGGTGAACTCGTCGATCACGATCCGCTGCGGCGGATCCGCGATCACACGGGCGACTCCCGCACGGAACTTTTCTCCGACGCTGAGCACCGGGAACGGCCGCAGCCATGCCGGCACGTCTCCCAGACCGACCGCCGAAAGCGCCGCCGTGACCGCGTTAAAGTCCCCCTGGGGCGCGATTGCGTCCACGATCGGTCGATCAGACGGCCAGCCCGCCGAAAGGTCCGCAATCGGCACATCCGGCCAGAATTGCCGGCCGGTCGAACTCTTTCCGGATCCGGAGGGGCCGACGATCACGCCGATCCGCCAGTTGGTCTCGTCGGCCGGCAGTTCCGCCTCCAGGTCAAAATTGCAGCCGCTTTCGGCGTTGAACAGCGACTTGACGCGGGCCGCCCGGTAACTTTCAAAATCGGAACAGCGGTTATGGACTTCGATTTTTATCATGTGGTCACCACCTTTATTTTCTGTCCCGGGTACTGTTTCTTGAGATCCTCATACTTGCGGATCTGGTCTTTTTCGTCTGTGCAGATGACAATGACGCCCCATTGCTGCCGGTAGCCGTTCTTGGCCAGGTCCGCGGCGGTGACGGGGCTTTTGGTTTTTTCCATACAACCTCTTTCGTTGAAAATTTCGCTCAAAAAAAAGCCCCGGCGATAGACAGCGCCTGATTCCGATGTTACATTATCGCATCCCACTGCGGTAAAATCGGTTCTGGCGCTGCTATCGCCGGGGCTGAGGGCGGCACTGCTCTGGTAAAGCATTGCCGCTCCCGCTTCTATTTTTTGTCGGACCAGTCCGACTGGTCCGACCGGTCTGACTGCACTACGTTTTCTTCATTGAACCTCCATGTTTTTTTCTTGAGACTTGCGGCTTGTGGCTTGCAGCTTCAGAAAGGCACTCCTGTCTTTTGGCTGAAGGTCCATTC
>JAZUCR010000118.1:0-11025 GCA_045639225.1 Victivallales bacterium | reverse complement strand
ATCTAGCCGAAACCTTTGCCGCCAGACATTCCCTGAATCTGGTTCGTTGTCAGGACAAAACGGCCCTTTTCCGGAAAAAAACAGTTCCGCCGCGGTAAGCACTTCATTTTCTCCGGCATTTTTCCCCTGACCGGATCCCTCCGGACCACCCGGGATAATGTTTTGTGCTGCAAATGGTTCTATCCCTTAAAATCTTTTTGACGGAAATCCGACTTTTGGTTTCATTGACAAAGATATTTTTCTACAGTATATTTATTGGCGGACAACGGAGACCCAAATGAGTAAAACTCAGACAATTCTGGAAAATTTGCGGCAGATGATCCAGAACCGTGAATTTGAAAATGGCAAGATCCCGGGAGAAAGAGAGCTGGCGGCAGGATTCAACTGGGGACGGGGGACCGTTCGCGCGGCTCTTGCGCATCTCGAAGCGGACGGCTGGATCGACCGCTGCCGCAGAAGAGGGACTACCATCCGGGATGTCCTCCGGCAGAAAAACAGCGGTTCCATTGCTCTGGTCATGCGGACCGGCGGACATTTCTATGAAGATGTTTACCGTGAAATCCTGAATCGGTTTATCCATGCGGGTTATTCCATCCGGAGCGTGAGCACCGATCCGCTTTTTTACAATCTTTACCGGGTTTCACCTAAAACGGCCGCTTCGTTGAAAAAATCTCTGGAAAAACTGATGAACGCTGATCAGGCACTGTTCATTCTCCATACTTACCGCTGCCGTGAGATCCCTTGTTTTGAGAAAATGTGCCGTTACAATACCATCCTGTTCGGAAATCCGGTCCGCGCCAATATCCATTCCGCTCACGGGGTCTGGCTCGATTATGAAATGGCCGGCTATATTGGAGGCCGGTATTTGCTCGAACAAGGGTGCCGAAGACCCGTTTATTTCCCGCAGTTCTTCTCTCTGCTGACCCATTTGAATCCGGATTTTTACACCATTCACAAGGAAAAAATGCTGATCAACGGTTTCCGCAAGGCGATGCTCGAAGGCGGGATCGATCCGGAAACCTCCGTAATCAACAGTTTTTCGCCGTCTCCGAAAGCCCACCGGCAGATCCTGACCAGCTTGTCGCTGCTGGACAAAAATATCCCCGATGGTATTTTCGCCGCGGATACAAATATTGCTTTTTTTATCAGACAGCTGATGGAAAACCAGGGACATATTCCTGAAAACATGAGCTTCGTCGGTTTATATAATACGCCGTGGAGTCGGGGACAATCCCTGATCCCGTTCCCCTCAATCGATTTCAATGCGGCCGGCATCGCGGACTCTCTTCTGAAACTGGCCGGAACCGCACCGGAAGACCGGGAGGATATTCTGGTCAGGCCCAGATTGGTCGTTCGGGCCACTTGCTGCAGTGATGACAAACCAACCACATAAGGAGAAAAATATGAGAAGGAGATTCACATTGATCGAATTGCTGGTCGTTATTGCGATCATCGCAATTCTCGCGGCCTTGCTGCTGCCGGCACTGAACAAGGCACGGGCAAAAGCCCAGAGCCACAGCTGTTTGTCGAACCTGAAAAATATCGCCACGGGAGTGAATCTCTACGTTTCCGATTACAACGACTGGATCCCCTGCGGCAGAACATCCGGAGGGAATTCCAAGATCCGTCCGCAGAATCTGATGCGGATCTACATCGGTTACGCCGTCTGGGAATGCCCTTTGCGGCCCTATGAAACACTGTTTCAGCCGTCCCTGAATGGAAAAACTTATAAAAATATGACGATCGGCTGGGAAATGATGATGGGGATCAAGATCAACAGCACCAAAGACTACCCCATGAAAAAAATCACTCTTCTCCGCCGTCCGTCGTCTGTAATGTATGCTGCCGATTTGAAATATCTGAACGACAATGCCCGGCTGCAGCATTGTTATGCCAGTTTTCAGTCCGGGGCGGATTATGCAATGGATGATCTTCACATGCGCGGGTTCAACATGACTTTTCTCGATGGGACCGCCCGCCATTTCAATTATCCGACCAAGGGCTCCTCCTGTAAGGAACTGACCAGTTATTATACCGGTTATTCCCCGAAAGAATGGCGCGATCTCGGAGTTAAAAACTGATATGAAACGCCAGGGAACAAACATGAAAAAGATGATCCTGCCTCTGCTGTTTTTGACATTCGGTCTGCTCGGATCGGAACTCGAGTTCGCCGGAAACGGCAGAACGGAATATGTGATTGCCGTTCCGGAAAAACCGGCCGGTTTCGACCGTCAGGCGGCGGAAGATCTCAGATATTATCTCGGCAGGATGACCGGAGCGGATTTCAAGATCCTCCCCGAATCACAAGTTCCAGCGAAGCAGAAGACCTTTTATGTCGGACAGACCGTCTTTGCCGGTAAATCGAAAATCGATTTCAGCAAACTGACGGAGGAAGAATGGGTCATCCGGAATACCGGAGACAGCCTGATCCTTTCCGGAGGCAAACCGGTCGGCAGTTTTTACGCCGTCTGGCGGCTGCTGAATCAGCTTGGATGTTATTGTCTGACGTTCGATCAGGATGCCGTTCCCGATCGCCGGGATCTGAAAGCCGCCATTGCCGATGAACAGAAAAAACCGGTTTTCGACGGCCGGATGATCTGGGACAGTTTCGGCAGTTTCTTCTTGAAAAACAAGCCGGCAGAATCCATTGTCGAGGCCTACAAAATGTGGAAATTGCGCAACGGCATCAACGGCAAGCAATACAATATCGACAAAATCTGGTGCGGCAGTGTTTTCAACATCGCCCACTCGCCGCAGTTCCATTCGCTGAGCTTGTATGTCAATCCGAAACTGTTCGAAACCCATCCGGAATATTTTGCGATGGACGAGTATGGCAAACGGTTCAAACCGATGACGTTCACCAGCCGCGGCAGTCTCTGCATGTCCAACCGGGAAATGGCGAAACACGCCCTCGATTCCCTGCGGAAAATGATAAAAAAACATCGTGCGGAATTGCCGAAAGAACAGTGGCCGGTCATCTATGATATTTCAACCCTGGATGCGACCGGTTATATCTGCAAATGCCCGAAGTGCACTGCGATTGCGGCAGAAGAAGGTTCGGAGACCGGACTGCTGCTGTATTTCATCAATTATATCGCCGAAGAAATCCATAAGGAATATCCGGAGATTTTCATCCGGACTTTCGGATATAAAGTTTCTGCAGCCGCTCCGGTCAAAATCCTGCCTGCGGACAATGTGATCATCCAGCTGGCGGATAAATTTACCGTCAGCGACCCTTACCGTCCCCTGAGCGATCCGCTTAACGCCGACCGGATCGATTATTTCAAAAAATGGAGCGCCAAAGCCCCGCATCTGGCGGTCTGGGATTACGGCAATCTCGGCATGAGTTATTACAATCCTCCGCGTCCGGACACGATTTACAATGCCCTGCAGAGCGATCTGCGTTTCTTCCGGGATTTGAACATCAAGTCCGTTTTTCTGGAATGCGAACAGTGTTTTTATGCACCGCAGAGTTTCATTTATCTGACTTACTTCACTGCCGCCCAGCTGATGATGGATCCGGAAAAAGATGTCGACCGTCTGGCAGAGGTCTACTGCAAATATTATTTCGGCCCGGCGGCTGAAGAAATGCTCGGCCTTTTCAACCAGATCCGCGCCGGGATGAAAAAACAGCGGACCAGGCAGAATACCGCCATGGTGTCGCATTGGGAATATCTGACGCCGGAATTCATGTGCAGTACGTATGTCAGAATGAAAAAACTCGCCGGTTCCCTGCCGGAAAACAGCGTTTACCGCCAGCGGGTGAATGCCGAACGGATCAATTTCATCTGGTACGCCGTCGCCCAGCGTGAGTTTTACCGCAAAGCCTTCAAGGCAAAAAATATCGACATCGACGATCTGGTGGCGGAATGCCGCACGCTGGCGAAAGCGTATATCCGGAAGATTCCCCTCGGGAATTATAAGAAACAGGATGCTTTGTTCGAGGAAAAATTCAAAACCGCCGCGCTCAATCTGCCCCGTCCGGAGAAATTCAAGGAGGTTCCGAATGAACGTTTCCGCATGATCTCCTATCTGGATTTCCGATCCCAGCCGAGGCTGGGCGCAAAAATCGTTGATGATCCGGAGTCTATCACCGGAAAAGCGCTGAAATCGGCCAATAAAAATCCCGACTATCACGGGATCGACAAGCGGATCGCCGCTACCAAATATCGGACAACGACTTTCAAATGGGGGGATCACAAGGGTAAAAAACATGTCACGCTGCGGCTGAAAAAAATCCATACCGATGAAAAATATCACTGGTACCGTATCCCCGGCAAACTGGAACTGGATCCGATCACCTATTTCTGGGCCCAGGGATGGTCTATCCAGGCGCAGACTTCGCGGCTGTATGTGCTCACCGACGGCAGTCCCGAAGACAATACCTGGGATGAAGTCTGGATCTCGGTCAAATTCACCGGGCCGGCCTATGTCCCCGGTTCCCGGAAAGAAAATGCCATCTATGTGGATATGGGTGTGCTGGTGAAAAATCCGGAGCCCGGCAGAAAATGAAGTTCATAACCCTCGGAACCGGGGCGGGGACACCCTCGAAAAAACGCAATAATTCGGCTTCCGTCCTCCATACGGACCATGGCGATTATGTCATCGACGCCGGGGCTCCGCTGACACGTTCCCTGATACAATGCGACATCGATCCGAACAATGTCCGCGCGGTTTTCATCACCCACATGCACGAAGATCATTTCGGCGGCCTGACCAGCTTCCTCAAGGACCGGATGCGCGACAGCCTGGTCTCCAATCCCCGATGGCGGGGGATTCGTCCGGAGATCTGGTTCCCCGATGCGGATGCCTTCCGTCCGTTCGAGGACCTGATGGCGATCCAATACCGCGGCCGCAATAAAGATCATATCCAGTTCAAGCTGATAACTCCCGGCCGGTTTTTCGATGACGGTTTTCTGCGGGTGACCGCCATCCCCAACCGTCATATCCCTTGGCAGGACGGTTTTCTGCCGTCTTACTGTCTGCAGCTGGAAGCGGAGAACACCAGGATCGTCTGCACCGGCGATCTGGCGCTGGATGGTTCCGATTTTCCCGTGGAGGCGGCAAAGAATGCGGCGCTCTGCGTGTCGGAATTGACTCATTTCGATCCGATCGAACGGATCCGGTATTTCAAGCAGATCAAGCCGCAGAAGCTGGTATTCAATCATGTGGCGGCTTCGCTGACCGGCAAAATCCCGGAATTCTGCAAACAGGTCGGCTATCCCGTCATTGTCGCCGAAGACGGCGACGAGTTTGCGGTTTAAGACGGTCCTCCGGATCGGACCGTGCTGCCGTCATTCACCGGACGGCCTCATATTTTGCAGCTTTTTCCATATGCTACGCTGGAAAATGCCACGAAAAAGGTGTATAGTATTTACTTGCAGAATTCAGTTTTTTAAGAAAGGTGTTTTCAGATGGCGGAAAAACAAGTGCGCAATTCCAATTTCGAATTGCTGCGCATCATCTCGATCGCAGCGATCATAGGTTATCATTTCTACCTTCAGACGGCAGCTTACGGGACCTCCCTGGCGTTTCCCGGCGCGGTCTCCATGTTTCTGGGCAGTTTCGGACGGAGCGCGGTCAACATCTTCGTCATGATCGGCGCCTGGTTCCTGATCGACATGCGTTTTTCCGTCATGCGGATGATCCGGCTGTATCTCGCCTGTCTGGTGTATGCCGTCATTTTCACGCTTCTGGTCGTAGTTCTGAAATTGCCGCCTTCCCCGCCGTCCGGAGGAGAGGCTTTCAAGGCGCTGCTGCGTGCGGTGACGCCGTTTTCATCCAGTCCGCTGTGGTTCGTGACGGATTATCTTTTCCTGCTGCTTCTGAGTCCGTTTCTGAACCGCTTCATCCATGGATTGCCGGCTCGCGCCTTCCGGATCCTGTATTGGGTGCTGCTCGCCGTTTTCGTTCTGATCCCGACGGTCGAAAGTGCCATACCGGGCTTCGCCGTCTATCGTTACTATGTAGTCAAATCGGATATGTCCTGGATGATCGTGCTGTATCTGCTGGTCGGTTACTGGAAACGTAACGGGGAACCTGTTTTTGCCGCAGGCCGCCGTGCGTGGACCGGCCTGTTCGGCGCCATCGGGTGTTCCGCCCTGCTGTGCATTCTGGATCGTCTCCTGCCGGCATTGAAAGCGCCCTCATTTGCGGTCAAAAAATTCCATGCGTTCTGCGAATTTCTGTTCATGGACCTGTCGTCCGCATTTTGTGTTTTTCTGGCGGTGTCGGCATTTTTCGCCTTCCGTCAACTGAACTTTGCTTCTCCGGCGGTGAACCGCATCGCCCGTCATAATCTGGGGATCTACATCATCCATCAGGTGCCGGTGTTCATTCCGGTGATGTGGGGGATCTTCCGGGTGGACAAGTGGCTCAAATCGCCCCTGTTCCCGGTCCTTGAGCTGCTGGTCATCCTGACGGTTTTCTGCGGGTGTGCCCTGATCGACTGTATCGGTTCTGCGGTCATGTCGCGTCTGCTGCGGCTGCCCTGGATCGAACGTAAGACACAGCAGATCGACCTGCTGATGAACGATGAAAACGCATAAGACCGGAGTGTAAGGAAAACCTCTGACCCGGACTGCAGTTACAGTCCCAGTCCGTCGAGATGCCGCCGGACCGCCGCGAAGGAACAATGCGTTTCTTTCCTGGCAAACGGCAGGACGCCCGTCTGCAGGAAGCGTCTGGCGACGGCGTGATTCAGCAGACCGAAACGGTCGATGAACTGTCCCTGCCAGCCCATAGTGGGACCGAATTCGCCGGCAGCCGTCATGGTCCGGTTCTCTTTCCACTCTTCCGGAAAGAACCGCAGGAAAGCCGGCAGACAGGTCATCCAGGTTGCGGTATACAAGGTGTCGCAGCCGTCGTCCTTTTCGGCCTTGTCCATGATGTAACGCAGGTTTTCCGCCACATATTCCGGAAATTTCAGGAAGGATTCCGGCCGTTTCGCATTGTAAATGTGAATATAGCAGTAATGCCGCTCGTTCAGTGCGTAACGGAAACATCTGCCCGGTTCGAATTCCGGGTGGTTTTCCGGCGGCGGATATTTGGCTTGCATCCATTCCAGGACCTGGGGAAGAAGCTGGTCCATTTCCGCTTTTTCCGCGGCGGAATCGGCCAGTGCGCAAGCCGGTTCGAAAACCGGAGCCTGATTGGTGCCCAGCAGGGTGTGCAGGAAAGAGCGTTCCCGCAGACAGGTCCCGCGCGAAAGTTCCGGATGCCTCCGGTTCTGATCCCACGCAACGTCAACCGCGAAATGAAATGACGTTTCGGCATCGGCCAGATAAATTTCTTTTTCAACAACCATTTTTTTTCCTTCTTTCTGAAGTTTGTTCCGCGCCAGCTGTCGATCTGTCTTCCAACGGAATCAGGCCGGCGCGAGCTCAATAGACTTTCATCTGCGGCGCCGAGGAAATATTTTCCACGGTGCCGTCGGTCCGGATCCGGAAACGGTCCAGCGAGACCCCGTCCGGCGTAAAGGTATTCACCTCCAGCATATCCCCGGAAACATCGACGGATGTCCCCGTGAAGGGTCTGGACTTGTCCCGCCGGTATTCCCCGGTCAGGATCGTATATGGATACGGCTCCGGTTTCTGTACCTTATAACCGTCGGCGGTCCGGCCGTCCGGCGGGATCAGGCAGCGGAATTCCCGTGCAAAAGGAGTGGTGCGCAAAAAGGAATGGATGTGTCCGGCAAGCCAGAGATGGATCCTGCATTTGGGGTTTTTCCCGGAGAAAAGCCCTTCGGTCAGGCGGATCATGTTTCCGGTCAATCCGTGCAGTTTTTTCGGGTTGATCGTATTGGCATGGTGGGAGAAAACGATCCGGAAAGCTGCGCTTTTGCATTCTTCCGTTTCCAGGATTTTTTCCAGCCATGCCCGCTGTTCCCGGATCAGGCGGGAGTTGAGATCGCCGTATTGATTGCGGAAGTTGTTTCCGGAATCCAGGACCAGGAAAAAAGCCGGTCCGTGCCGGAAGGCAAAATAACTTTTCCGGTCGGGTGCAAAATAATCATTCCACATGCCGCTTTCCGTTCCGACGTGTTCATGGTTTCCCCGGACAAAAACAAACGGCATCGGTGCAAACAGTTCCAGAGAACGCAAAACCTCCAGTTCGAAGTTGGAACATTCGTTGCTCATATCTCCCAGATGTCCGATAAATGCCAGCGGCAAAGCGGTTTTTCCTGCCTCCCGGATCAGTTTTTTCATGGTCTGTTCCCGGAGAAGATAAGGAACCTGCGTATCGGCCATGACCAGAAAACGGTAGGGTTTCGCCTGAGTGTCAAACGTGCGGAAGGAATAGCAGTCTTTCTGCCCGGCGGGAATGATTTCCGGCGGCGATTTCGGTTTGAGAAAAAGCAGGATCCGATATTCGTAATCCGTTCCGGGCTTAAGATCTGTGAGCGTGATCATGTGTGAATCAAGCGAAGTATTGACCTGGGTTCCGCAGGCATCCATCACCCGTTCCCAGGAACGCGCGCCTTTGGCTCGGTATTCCACTCCGGCAGCCATCAGCCCCGCAGTCTGAAACGAAATGGATGCGGTGCTTGGCGTAAGACGGAAAAGAAAAGGTCCCCGCGTGACTTGCGCTTTAGCCGGCAAAACGGTGTTGATGATCGCCCGGCGGGAAAAAAGCGAAGTGTCGTGTCCGGAAACCGGAGCAAAAGGAACAACCCCTGCGGCTGTCTGCCAGCCGCCGGCGCCGCTTCTGCTGCGCATGACCAGAAGATTTTTTCCCTGTTTCAGGGAGACGGGAAAGAGATAACAGAACCGGTTGTAATAACTGCGGTAATTCCCTTTTGGAAAATTGGACATCACCTGTTTGCCGTTGACGTGCATCGAAAACCAGTAATCGGCTCCGGTGCCCATTTGTATTGTCATCGGGATCGGACTGATCCATTCGCAGAAAAGCAGGGCTTCCCGGCCGGACTTGGGCTGCAGATTCAGGACCTTATTCAGATCGGGTGCATTCTCGATCCGTATGGAAATCGGCCGGATGGTTTTGCCTTCGGCGCGGATTTCCTTCGGCATCTCCGAAAAAACAGCCGGATTCTCCCATTTCACACCATCGGCGTAAAACAATTTCCATTCCGGCGCGGACTCAACAGCTCCCAGCACGACGGGAAAAAACAGGAACAGGATCCAATCTTTCAGAAATTTCATTCTTCGCCTCCAAATTTCTTTCAATAATCTGCAGCCGCATTCCTCTGAAAGATCCGGATGTATTACAGCTTGATTCCCATCCAGGACGCGACCGTCCCGCCCAGGATCGCCTGCTTGTCCTCATCTTTGATCTGGTTCAGCAGCAGGTGCATCTTATAGGCTTCCAGCGCTTCGGTCTGGATGACCGGGATCGTGATGTAGGAATCGGATCCGAACACCAGTTTCCGGAACGAAGCGCCTTCCGTGTCGCGCGTGAACACCGGCGGTTTAAGCAACGCCGCCAGATCGGCCGGGGATACATCCAGGAAATTCCCGCTGCCCGCCAGGTCGAAATACAGATTCGCATGCAGTCGGACCAGTTCCGCCGCCTGCACCCGGAACATCCGCGTGCCCAGATGCGCCATCACCATTTTCAGATTTGGGAATGAACGGGCAATGGTGTCCAGCCGCAGCGGGGACATGTTTTCCAGCACCGGACGGCGGTATTTCACGTCCGCGCTGTTCGGACGGTAGGCTCCCGTATGGAACAATGCCGGCAGTCCGATTTTCTCCAGTTCCTCATAAACCGGCAGATAACTTTCATGATCGTAGCCGTAATACGGATAAATGAACTTGAATCCTTTGGCGCCGAGGTCGGCATAGCGCCGGAATTCCGCCGGATCGGGCGGGGTATCCCACAGGTCGATCTTCACCAGCGGCACCAGATTTTGCGGATATTCGCGGCAGATCCGCATCACTTCCTCATTCGGCAGATAATCGTGCCCGCCGTAATGCAGTCCGCCGCTCAGCGCCGCCATGGTGTCGTTTTTTTCGCAATTCTCAACGTATTTCCGGATCTCGGCCGGATCGCCCGAATTGCAGTGCGCATGAAAATCCAGATACATTTTCACATCTCCACTAAGAAAAGTTTGCCGCGGCTGGTTTTGAAATCAAAGGAAAAGCCTTTGCCCTTCACCGCGATTTTTTTACCGGTTATGCAGTCCAGCACCGATTTCGGCGCGGACGGGAAGTTCACCGTTTCGGCCGGACCGATGATATTATCGTAATTGGTTGCATAAAGCAGGACTTTGCCGCCCAGTGTCAACCCTTTCAAACGGACCCGCACCGAGGCTGCTTTCGCTTCGGTATATTTTTCGCCGTCCACAAAGAAGTCCTCATACGGCCGGGCAATGCGGATCGCTTCGACCACTGGCGCCAGCGTCGGCGGGTTGAACAGCGTCGCTCCGGCGTAGAACACGATGATCTTCGGTTTCTGCATCAGGCAGTCCCACACCTGATATTTGAGCATGACTTTGTTTTCGGGCGTGGTTTCCGTGCCGTAGCCGCCCGCCAGCAGGATCGGGGCGGTGTTGTTTTTCCCGGTATAACCGTTGTACAGTTCCATTTTGTCGCCCGGCATCGCACTGTCTTTGACACCGCCGTAAGTGTAGGACATCATCTGGATGATCTCGCAGTATTTCCCCAGCAGCCGGTAGTCCAGATAGCCGGCTTCCTTGATCGCCTCCGCATTGCACGGCTTGCCGTCGCGTCCGACCACCAGCCCCTGCACGCAGGTCAGCAGCATCGGTTTCACCGGGGCCGGATATTTGCCTTTCGAAGCTTTCGCGGCTCCTTCGTCGAACGCCTTGCGGTAGAGCGAATACCAGTAGGCGATCCGGGAACACTTGAAATCGACCCAGTGCCGGTACATTTCCGGATCTTTCAGACGGTCCTTCACGATCAGTTCGGGTTCCTTGTATTCGACTCCCTTGCGGTTTTCCGCGAGCCATTCGCGGAAGAGTTTTTTCACCGCGGGCGAATAATCGATCTTGTCCCACAGGACATTGGTCATTTCGTCGTCGAATTCCACGAAGTCGGAGGCCAA
>JAZUCR010000117.1:0-8046 GCA_045639225.1 Victivallales bacterium | reverse complement strand
GAGTTACGGCGACGAAGTGCTCTTCGATGTCTCCGATGACGCCCGCAGTTTCCCGACGCCCCGCAGCTGGGCGATGGCAAGCCGCGTGATGGCAACGGCACATCCCAGAGATCTCAAACGGACCATTGCCGCCTGCATCGGAGTGCCGATGGCGGACCGGTTCTGCAGCTATATGGAGATTTACCGCAAAGTGGATGCCGCAGGGATCATCGAGGGAAAAGAGAAGATCGATTTCGTGAAAAACTCCGAACCTTCATTCGTCTACGCGGCAATTTTCGCCACCGCCGGTTATCTGACCACGGCCGCGGTCCCGGACCGGAATCTGGAAAACATCGTCAACTTTATCGTCTCGCCCGGGATCATGCCGGAATACCAGATCCTGTTTCTGCGTCAGATCCGCCACCGCAAAGCGGAACTCTTCGACCGGCTGAAAGCGCTCCCGTCCTTCCGCAAGCTGGCGGCGGATCTGGTGGCTTTGCGGGTATCTCTGTATACATCATGACCGAACTTTCCGCCACTGAAATCGAAGCCGAAAGCGCCAGACTTGCCGCTTTGCGGATGCAGATGCTGGAAATGCACCCGTTCTGGGGCTATATCCTGCTGCAGCTGCGCCTGACAGTCTCCTTTTCCGTTCCCACGATGGCAACCGACTGTGTAAATGCCATCTGGTTCAACCCGGAGTATACCCGCACGCTGGATGCCCGCGAACTCGGTTTTGTGCTGGCGCACGAGGTCTGTCATGCGGTTCTGGAAACCAATGCCCGGCGGGGAAACCGCGATCACCGCAAATGGAATATGGCTACGGATTACGCCATCAACGACCTGATCTCCGGCATCACCGTTCCCGGGGCAAACACCCGGTATCACGACAAAGACGCACTTCTTTACCGGATGCCGGCCGGCGGTCTGTGGAAACGATCCTATCACGGCATGATCGCGGAAACGATTTACGAAGACCTGTGCCGGAAAAAAACGGACTCATCCGGCGAAACGTATGTGGATGTAAAACTTACCGCCGCAGACGGCACTGAACTGGAGTTTCCGCATGTGCCCTGGGGCGGCGGCTGCCGCGATCTCCATCTCCCGCTGGAGCTGAGCGAGGATCAGCGCGATATCCTGAGGGAACGTATCCGCGCGGCAGTGGAAAACTATCAGGCCAACAATTCCAGGGGCGACCTTCCCGGCGATCTCCTGCGAAAGATCGGGCTCCTGGACCGTCCCAAGATCCCGTGGCGGCGGGTGCTTCACCGCTACGCCGACACCATCCTGCATCAGGACGACTATTCGCTGGCCTGTCCCAACAAGCGTTTCATGGTGCACGACCTGGTCGTGCCGGGTCATTACAATGAAAAGCTGGGACATCTGGTCGTGGCGCTGGATACTTCCGGCAGTATGGACAGCGAGACCATCCGGGCAGTGCTTACCGAACTTCTCGGCATGGTCGATTCTTCGCAGAATATTACGCTGATCGTGGCGGATTGCCGGATTCAGCAGGTCGTCACCGGAGACGAATTGGAGCCGTACATAGCCGCAGGCCGTTTCCCGGGCGGCGGCGGGACCGATCACATGTGCGTATTCGACTATATCCGGGAGCATCATCTGAACCCCGGTCTGTTTGTGGGGCTTACCGATCTTGACAGCACTTTTCCCACGCATAAACCGCCCTGTCCGGTGCTCTGGCTGACTCCCGAGGATCACGAAGCTGCGCCCTGGGGCAGAGTCATCGAACTTCCAAAGGAAAGAACCTGACCCGCACCTTTCCGGCTCTTTATGGATACAGGCTGATTATTTGTCCGCTTCCAGCATGATCGAACGGATTTTTTCGATTTCATCCTGCGTAATGCCGCAATCCAGCAGGTAAAGTTCCGCACGTTTTTGAAGCGAATCGCCATCCGTGCCGTATTTCATGATCCCTGTTTTCAGTTCCTGATACGATTTCCAGGCTGGACCTACAAAATTTCTCATTCCGGGATAAAACGTATGTTCATAATCCATCTCGATTTCCTGTTCGGAAACGCCGAGAACCGCTTCCAGAATGAAAGCCAGTGATCCCGTCCGGTCTGCTCCGCCGATGCAGTGAAAATAAACCGGATAATTCTTCGGATCGCAGAACACGCGGAAATTTTTTGCCGTTGTGCTTTTGCCGCCTTTGGAGAACATTCCCCTGTAACAGGGACTGCTGTGCTGAATAAACTGGACCGTTTCTCCCAGCGGGGATACTTTCATATTCGCCGTTTCCCCGATGGAACGCAGATCCAGATCGGTGTGTATTTTCACATCCTTCAGAAAATAATCCAGATCCACGATCATCAGTCTGTTCTGACCTGGAATTTCTCTATCCACACTGTTGTTATTCAAGCCTTGTCCCCGGAATACGATATTCTGTTTCACCCGCTTGCCGTCCCTGGTGCGGTATCCGCCGAGATCCCGGATATTGGCAACTTTTCCCTGGATGGAAATCCAGCGGGGAACCAGATCTTCCGTCCGGAAGGATGAAGTGGCGGATTCGGTAACCGTTTTCCCCTTCACATCTTTTTTGCCGAAGCTGATGACTTTCCAGTAATATTTCTGCCCGATCTTGAATTTGGTGCTGCTCGGGTCCGCCTTGATTGTACATCCTTTCGCGGAGAACAGACAGGTCGGGTTGGAAAAATCCGGTGTTTCGGAAATGACAATACGGAACGGCCCCTGTTCATTTCCCGTGCATTTCCAGGTGAATACGACTGGTATCTGGCTTCTCCACACTGCCTTTTTACCGAAGAAAAACTTCTTCCCTTTCAAATCCTCATCCAAGGCTGCTTTTCTTTCTTCCTGAGATGCAAATTCCTTGAGTTTTTTCTGATTATCAGGAAGCAGCGGAACGATGCTTTCCGCTTTCGGATTTTCCGGCAGGATTTCCGCGAAAGCGCAGGACGAGACGGCAAATGACGTCACCAGAAAAATTTTTTTGAATAATGAATTCATACAGAGCCTTCCTTCCGATTTTAGTTGGACGCTGTTCAATTTTTCATAATATACTCCGCCAGCAGTCTTTTTCAACATCATGCCCCGAAATCCAGGGGTGAAATTCGGTGTGTGCGAAGATGTTTTTTATGGTCTGTTTTTTACCTCGCCTGGGGCAGAGTCATCGAACTCCAGAAGGAAAGAACCTGACCGCTTCAGTTTCCCTTCCTGCCGCGGGCTTCTTTCACACAGACCCGGATGAAATCGCCCTTGGCTTCCGTGTAAGCATCCCGGTTGTGTTCGAAGCGTTTTTGCAACTCCGTCTTCAATCGGGCGTATTCCTGTGCCCTGGCCGGATTCTGCCGGAGAAAATCACGGAAGACGATTTCGTCCCAGTCGCCGGGATGACGAATATGCAGATGGAAGACTTTATCCGCGAACCCCTGCGGCGTGTAGCCTTTGCACAGATCAAGACGGTATTCCGGAACCGTTTTTTCCGACATGACCGTATAGCCGCACCGTTCGGCGGTCTGCCTGACCGTCTCCGGGGAAGCTGACGGATCAGTTTCCAGCAGAATGTCCACGGTAGGTTTGGCAAGCAGCCCTTCGACCGCCGTGCTGCCGATATGCTCGATCCTGACCAGAAGACTGCCGAACGATTTTTCCAGCAATATTTTTTCTTCCTGGTAATATTTGTTCCAGTCCGGGTTATGCTCCGATAAAATGATCGGGAAAAGCTGCCATAATTCTTCCAGCGTCATCTCCGACAACGGTTTCACAGTTTCATTCATATCCAATCCTCCGCAACAATAAGATACTATAATGCAGACGGTGTCCTTTTCAAGTAAAAAAAGCTTAGGCTCTGTTCCCGATATGGGTTGATGAACGTCTGAATGAGTTTCGGGATTCCGGGAGATTCGTTACTGTGTTTTCGTTTTTTTCTGCATCGATTTTTCATTGTTAACCTTGATTTTCAAATTTTTCGGATTATATTTCCATGATGCCGATAATTGGAACTGGAATTATCGGCATCATGAGTTTCTGCCATCGAAATCGATTGAGGCCGGGATACAACAGAAAATCATTTATGATTTCAGCGATGCATTACGGCCCATATGGGGGACAGAACTGAAGTTTTTTATCGATCCATCTGATTGCCGATTTGCTATTTTCCGAAAGCCGAACTATATTGATTCCCTGAAAACGTCGATGCTGTGAAGCAAAGGAAGTATCATGGACAATACCGAACTTCATATTCTGAACGGGGACTATGCTCTGGAACTCTGGAAGCAATGCGGCTTACAGGCTCAAAGTCTGGTCTGGCGGGAGACTTATGTGGAAGGCCCCCTGCCCGATACGGACGATCTGGATCTTTTCCGGGAAGCAAGAGCGGAATATCTCTCCCATTTCGACGAACTTGCCGGTATTGACAAGTCCCGTCTTTGCCGCCATCTGCAGAACATGGACGAAGCGGTGCTGCTTCTGCCGGAGGGCGCAAAGCTGATGCTCTGGTTCGATTCCTGTATGTTCGACCAGACCATCCTGATGCGGATTTTGTCCTTGCTTAACCGGAAAAATGCTGCGGTAAACGTTTTTCTGTATTGCTGTGACACCAATTGTCTGGAAAAGGCAGATTTCATGCAGGGAAACGCAGGGAAAATTCAGCTGCTGCCTCATGACGGGACCGTCGCGGGAGAAGCTTGGACTCTGTTCATCCGCAAAGATGCCGACGGGATCAGGCGTCTGCTGGAACGCGAACCGTTCGAGCGTCTGCCGAAAATGAAAAAAACCCTGCTGCGCTGCATCGATGAGTTCCCCGACCGGAACGGTCTGACCAGAACGCAGCGGCAGATTCTGAAACTCGTTGCCGACGGCCGGCATGGGTTCATGGAAATCTTCAAAGGGCTGGACGACTTCGAAGAATATCCGTTTTTAGGAGACACCGCCTGTCAGCGTCTGCTCGACCAGCTGGTGCGGAACGGTTTTCTGATCCGGAGCGGTGATCGTTACGATTTACCGTGAGCAAAAAAAAGCGGATATTTTTCAAAAACAGCTTGACTTTCCGTATTTTTCGGGTAAATTTCAATCTGCACTTTTTCCGGGCGATTAGCTCAGTTGGTTAGAGCGTCACGTTTACACCGTGAATGTCAGGGGTTCAAGTCCCTTATCGCCCACCATTTTCAAACTCGAAATGCACAAAACCGCCCCGTTTTGACCATCTTGATACCGGCATTATGTGCTTTTGAGTGTTATCAGATGCCTATCCTGTTTTTTCTCAACCCAAGGAAATCCGGTATCCTGGATTGGAGTTTCATACATGATCTTCTTTCGGTTCTGCCGCATCCGGCGGCACCTCGGAATCGCTTTCGTAATAGTAGGAATAATCGATTCCCTTCATGAACGTTTCCCGGTCGTTGATTTTACCGGTCAGCGCCGCCGAGAGCAATTGGCGGATATGCGCTGGATCCGTCACGCTTTCCCGCATTGCCGTCAGGTATTCATTCTTGTCGATCCGGCTCCAATCCACGCATTTTTTCAAAGACCTTTTCAGCATCAAATCAAGCCAGATCCGGGTGCTGCGGCCGTTGCCTTCCATAAAGGGATGAGCCACGTTCATCTCAACGTATTTGTCGATGATTTCGTCCAGTGTGGTTTCCGGCATGTTTTCGATATTGCGTAAAATGGTCGGAAAATACCGGGCGTTGGCAAAAGTAAAACCGCCCTTGCTGATATTTTTATTCCGTATCTGCCCGGCAAAGTCATAGAGCCCGCCGAACAGATAGGCATGGATCTGCTGCAGGCATTTGACGCTTCCGGGTTCCAGTTTCGCCAGCAGTCCGCTTTCAAAGAGCGCATAGGCTTTTTTCTTGCTCTGACCATCGATCGTGTTGTCGCTGTAAAGAAACCAGTCGAGAAACTTTGCCGCTTTCTGATTCGGAAAGTTTTTCGCCAGGTCGATGATCCCCTTGCTGTCCAGACAATCCGTCAGACGTTTTTTACCGTCCGGCGATGTCAGTTTCAACTGGTTAGCGGCACTAACCAGTTCAGGCTGTACCGTGCGCAATTTCGCTTTCAGATATTTCCAGTAGTTCCGGTTCTTGGTGTGATCGGATTGCTCATTCAGCACGGCAACAATATCCAGAACGGAGAACCACCATTTGCACTGCTTTTCGTCCCAAACGGCGCGGACTTCATGATTGCCAAAAAATCGAACGGAGATTTTACTGCTCATAGTCCCTCTTTCTCAAATCTTAAAGTATATATACTGCACGAGATCAATTTTTCAAATCGGTTTTTATCGTTTTGGTAATCTTTTTCAGGTTTTTTAATTAATCATGTCCGTCTTGCACGGATGATTTTCAACGGTCCAAGTCTGGCAGAACTTTTTTTGTTTTTCCGGTGCAGGTCCCGGACCTGCAGAATCGGAGAGGCGGCGGGAAAGAAAACCAGGAAAAAGCATGAGAAAAAGGAGAATAACCTTTTGCTTTTTCAGAAATAGGAGATATATTTTATTGTCGGCAGTTGAGAATGGAGACATGGTTGTTTCCATGCTGTCCGACCACTCTTTTAACGTACAACGACATACCCCTTTTTCGGGCTTTTACGGAGCAAGTTGAATTCCATGCTTGGTTGTATTGAAGTTTCGGAATGGCATCTGTTTGAGAGTTTTTCAGGTGGGAATGAGCTGATAGCAAGTTACGCTTATCGCCCGCCATTTTTTTGCCGAACGGCGTCGACAGCAAATTTCTGCAGGAGGTTGGAATCATGCGCTTTTACTACTTTAACGCGACTCATTGGGACAGAGAATGGTATTTGCCGTTCGAGCGTTTCCGGATCAGATTGATCTAACTGGTGCTGCATCTTCTGGACCGGCTCGAAAACGACCCCGAATACGGGAAATTCACCTTCGACGGCCAGACCGTGTGGATGGAGGATGTCGAAGAGATCCGTCCCGACCTGAGGGCCAGGCTGGAAAAACTGATTGCCGCGGGCAAGCTCAATATCGGTCCGTGGTACACCATGCCTGACGAATTTCTGGTCTCAGGCGAGGCGCTGATCCGCAACCTGCTGGTCGGACGCGGGATCTGTCATGCTCACGGCTGCGAACCGTGGCCCGTCGGTTATGTCTGCGATATTTTCGGACACATTGCCCAGCTGCCCCAGATTTTTGCCGGATTCGGCATTGGCAAGGCAGTCATGGCGCGGGGCCTGGCGCCGGAGCTGCCGCCGTTCCTGCGCTGGCGGTCGCCGGACGGCACCGAGATCGGTCTTTTGAAATATGTAGACGGCTACGGCGCCTTCAGTCACCTTATCGGAAGCAAAGACGAACCGGTCGATTTCGAAGCGTTCGAGGAGAAACTCCGGGCCTACGTTGAGGTCCGGAAGGAGCTTTGTGCCGATGCCGTGACGCTGCAGGACGGCGGCGATCATTCCCTGCCGCATCATCAGATCCCGCAGATACTCAAGTTCATACGCGAAATGTATCCGGGCTCAGAAGTGATCGACAGCGACTACCGCGATCTGCCGGAACTCGACGAGGACCGCGGCCAGCCGGTGGTTTCCGGAGAACTGGTCCACCCCGGTTCCAAGGGGATCATGAGGCTGGTTTCCAACTCCATTTCTTCCCGATATGATATCAAGCTCGCCAACGACCTGGCGCAGAATCGTCTGGAGATGGAATTGGAGCCGTATCTCGCTATTCGCGGCAAGGTCTCCGAGACCGACCGGATGCTTCTGCTTCATGCCTGGAAGGAGCTCCTGAAAAATCAGGCACATGACTCGGTCTGCGGCTGTTCGCCCGATGAAACACACCGGATGCAGATGTACCGTTACGGCATCGTTCACGAGGTCGCCGACGGGATCTTCGACCGGGACAATCCCCCGTTTGCGGTATCGGGTGAGGACTTCATTTTCCGGATCTTCAATCCGCTGCCGATCCGCCGCAAAGGGGTGTTCCGCGTGGGGGTACTGCTGCCGAAGAATTTCCCGCATACCCGCGATCCGGGCGACCCCGACGGAGTGCCGGCTTTCCGAGTGCTCGATTCACAGGGGAAAGAGGTCGATTTTGCGCTGCTTGCGGAGAAAAAGAATCAGGTCCGCGCC
>JAZUCR010000116.1:0-2404 GCA_045639225.1 Victivallales bacterium | reverse complement strand
GGAAGGATGTCTGAGCGTGCCGAAACTGTATGCTCCTGTGGAGCGGCCGATTTCGGTGGTGCTGAAAACGACTTTGCTGGACGGTCGTCAGATCCGGGTGGACTGCGGCGGATTTCTGGCCCGTGCCCTGCAGCATGAACTGGATCATCTCGACGGCGTGGTATATGTTCAGCGCGTCAAGGATCCGGATTTTGCGGGCATTCTGCCGCAGCTGCAGAAGATTTATAAGAAATACGGTCCGCGAGGGTATAAAATCAACCGTCTGGTGTGAATTATGGGGTTTTGGAAAACGCTGTTTCTGGTTTGTACCGGCACGGATGTGTATGTCCGTCTGCTGGACTGCCGGCTGCTTAAAGCGCTGTTTCACCTGATCGCGCTTTCGCTGCTGCTGTCCCTGGTGCTGGCCTGGGGCCATTCCTGCCAGGAGGCGCCGGTCATCCGGGGTATCACTGAACGGCTGTTCAATGAAACCGGACGTCTGACATTTCTTTCTGAAACGGGCGTGCGAACGGAACGGAATGCGGAGAAGAAACAGAGTTACCGGCTGGATAATCAGCTGCGTTTTGATTATTATCCCGGAAAGACCCTGACGGAAAGTGCGGTCAAAGACTGGGATACGCCTTATGGACTGATCGTCATGGACAACGGGTTCGTGTTCTGGGCCGAAAACTATGCGGATGGCGGAAAAGGTAAATATCTGGCGGCGCCGTTTCTGCTGGTGCAGAATCCGATGCAGGCGGAAACGGTCCGGACCGGACTCTCCGGCAGAATGCTGTATGATTATCTGAAAGGCAATCTGGAACACAAGCCGGGTCAGCGGATTCATTTTATGCTGCCGGAACTGGATGGAAAGATGACGGGCGATTATCTGGTGAGCTGTCTCGGGGTGATGATCTTTTTCGCCGCGCTGGTTTCGATTCTGGTGCTTTGCGTTTTTACGATTCTGTTTTTTTCGCTTATGCAGCAGCTGCTGTATCTCGGCTCGCCGAACCGTTTGTCTTACCCGCGGAGCCTGGTGCTGCTGATTTATACGACATTTCCCGCGCTGGTGATCGCCTCGCTGTATTCTTTTTTCATGATCCGGCAGATTTCTCCCCAGAGCGTTTTTTTTGCGATCTTTTTCGTGTTTTACTTAGTCGTCTTCCGGAAGATCCGGCTGTTTTTGAATCCGCCGCAGAATCCGGAGAACAGTGATGATATCTAAACTGCAATAAAGAGAGGACCTGCAGATGAATATGAATGTGTTCCGGATGCCGGAATGGTATCCTAAGCTGGAGAAAGATTGTTTTCCGACGGTTTTTCTGGAACTGGACGCTGAAGAGCTGGATGCTTTGAAAGAGGGTCAGACCGAGAGCGAAGTCCTGACGGATCTGCTGCCGGAACTGAAACGGGTGATGAGTGAGTTTTCCGGTGCCAAATTTTTCTCGGTGGACACCGTTGCACCGACGGACACCGAGCGGTTCCGTCAAAAACGCGGTGCGGTCCATTCGGCCGTTTCTGCGTGGAAGATCCTGACCGAAAGTGAAAAAGTGCGTGAAGCTGCTGCCGCCGGATTGGTTTCCAGCATCTGTATCCGTCCGTTCCGCCGGATGCAGCCCGCCCGGGAATTCCGGCTCTTCATCAAAGACGGGAAACTTGTCGGCATGAGCCAATACTGGCTGATCCGCCATTTCCGCCGTCTGACGGGTCGGGTGGAGAAATATTGGAACAAGGCCGATGAACTGGTGAACAGGATTGCATCCCAGCTGCCGGTGCCCGATCTTACGCTGGATATTTATTTCAAGAAAGACGGCGAGATCCTGATCATTGACCTGAATCCGTGGGGTGCGCCGACCGATCCGCTGATGTACAGCACCTGGGATCGGGACTGGAGCCAGCCGGGCAGATGTGAAATCGTGCCGCCGCCGCATATCGTTTCCGGCAATGTGGATGTGGCGTATTGACCGAACAGGGAGGGTGTCATCATGCTGTGTCAGAAATGCCATAAAAATGAAGCGACGATCCACGTGCAGAAGATCGAGGACGGAAAAGTCAAATCTCTGCATTTGTGCGAATCCTGCGCCGCCCAGCACAGCGTGGACGCTGCCGATCTGCAGGGATTCAACCTGGCGGAAGTGTTGTTCGATATAGCAGGGAAAGTTGCCCAGGAGATCAATTCCGATTCCGATTCAGAGGAAGAATCGGAACCCGTTTCCGAACCGGTATGTCCCCATTGCGGCTGGTCTCTCGAAAAGTTCCGCAAGACCGGTTATCTGGGGTGTCCCGAATGTTACCGCGCATTCGAATTGCCGATCGCCGGTATGCTCAAAAATATCCACCGCGGCGATCATCACACGGGAAAAATCCCGATGTCCGCCGGCGCCGATCAGAAACACGGACATGAGACAAGTCGGAGGCCAAGCGG
>JAZUCR010000115.1:0-1579 GCA_045639225.1 Victivallales bacterium | reverse complement strand
CCCATTTCCTCTGCGGCAGGAGCCGTCAGTTTCTGGATCAAGCCTGAAACCTGGAACGGCGATGAGAAGCCGAATTATCATCATTTCTTTTCCGCTCGGAACGGGAATCACTGGCTGTTCATTTACAAATACGCAAAATCCACTGATCTGAAGGTGTTTTACGGGACTTATAAAACAAACAATCAGACGGTGGTTTCACACAGCATCAGGAACTGGCGGAAAAACGAGTGGCATCATATCGGCGTCATCTGGAATGCCAAAGCGCTACAGCTGTTTGTCGACGGGCGTCAGAAAAACATTCTGCCGATGAAAGGTCTGCTTCCGGAAGATTTCAATTCGGTCATTCTGGGTGAATATTGGAAAGGCGACCCCGGCCGGACCTTGATTGATGAAGTGCGGATTTTCAACCAGGCGATTACGTCGGCCGATATGGCAAAAGAATACGCCCGGCTGGCCGATAAGCTTGACAGAACCAAACAGCCGCCGGTCCGTTTTTCCGTTGCGAAAAAAACGGCGGAGACCGACGGACGGATCGTTGCCGGGGAATATCCCGCGGTCATCGGCGGTATGCGCAATTTTCTGAAAAAAAACACGTATGCGGCATCGCAGGCCCGCTGCCATTTTTCCTGGGATACGAAATATCTTTACATCGGGGTCAGTTCTCCGGATGATCCGGCCAAACGGGTTGCAATCCAGACCGGACGCGATTCGGATGTATTTACCGATGACAGCGTGGAACTGCATGTGAAAACCGCGGAACATGCGTTCCAGTTCGCAGTCAATCCGCTGGGCGCCATCCTGGACAGCCGCGACGGGAATGCTTCCTGGAATTCGGCGGGGATCCGGACTGCCGGATCTTTTACGGACGGCAGGTGGAACGTGGAGATCAAAATCCCATGGCAGGATCTTGAGATCAAACCGGTGGACGGCATGAAAATCCGTTTCAACCTTGCCCGCAGCTATGCTTCGCTGAAGGAATTCACGCAGCTGGCGCCGGCCCGCCGCGGCTATGCCGACGCTGCCGGGTTTGCCGAAATGATCTGTGTGGATAAAGCTCCGGCCTATGATATCTCACGTCTGGGCGACCTTTCCAAAAACCGGCTGGACTGCAAGCTGGAGATTTCCTCGTCCGAGAAAGAAACGGCCCGGATCAAATTTGCCGCCGATGCAAGCATGTTTTCTGTCAATATCGACCGAAAATTCAGCCTGACGCCGGGTAGGGAATCGGTTCAGGCATTCAAGCAATCACTGCCTCCGGAAAATTCGCTTTTTGTCGATCTGGAAATTCCGGGGAAGATGAATCTTTACCAGACGCAGCTGGATTATGCCGCACCGGAAAATTTACGCAAATGGTATATCTATACCGACCTCGCAAAAGCAGAACTGGTCATGGTCATGCGGAATCGGAATCTGGGTTCGGGTCGCTCGACCCTGCATATGCAGTTCGTCAACCCCGATGGGAAAGCGGTAAAGACCATGTCCGTGTCTTTGACGGATCAGGAGCCGGTCGTGGAAGCCCGATTCCCGCTGGCGGGTCTTCCTGCCGGCCGGTATGAACTGTGTTACACCGTTCAGGATG
>JAZUCR010000114.1:0-4655 GCA_045639225.1 Victivallales bacterium | reverse complement strand
GTCGCTGCCCGTGACCGTGTAGGCTACATCCAGCCTGGCGCCGTCGTTCCAGAAAAGTTCGGCCCGGACGGTAAACTCCTCGTCCAGCATCAACGGTGCGTAGTAGTCCACGTGAGACTGGACCACGGGGGCGGCAAGGTCGTTTTCGGCATACACGGAGAACCCGAGGCCGATTTTCTGCATGAGTTCGGTGTGGGCGGCTTCGAAGAAACGCAGATAATTGCGGTGCCAGGCCACTGCCATGGCATCGACTTCGCTGAAAGCCAGACGGCGGCGCACCGTCACGGAAATGGGCGCCGGAGCACCCGGTTCGGCGGTGAAATAACTTTTGTGCCGTCTCATAGCACCGCCGCCTTCAAATGAAGCTGGGCGCAGACCCCGCCGTCCACGCGGATGTCGCCCCGGATTTCCCACAGCGCATCTTCGATCATTTCGAGCCGGACCTTGACGGCAGCCTGTTCGCCGGCCATAATGGGACGGCGGAAACGGCAGTTCATCACGCTCCGCGTCTCGAGATTTTTGTCCAGAATGGCCTCGGCAACGACGCGCACAGCCTGAATCAGGCAGACGCCGGGGACGATGGGATTGCCCTCGAAATGTCCCTGGAATCCCCGGAACGCCGGGTCGAAATCCATCGTGCAGCAGTATTCCTTTTCTCCCGTCTGCCGCAGTCCGGACACCCGGGAGCGAAGTTCCGCACTCATTATGGAAACACATTCATTCATATTCATTTCACCACAATCTGCTTAACTGCGATCTCAAGAGAATAGCCCGGTCCCGGACCGCTCCGGCGATAGGCGATGCGTCTGCCTTTTTCCCTGTAGTCAACGCTCCAGCGGCTGGAAAAGAAACCATTCCTGCCTCGCTGCAGCGGGGCATGGCGGTCACCGCTTCCTTTCAGTTTCCAGAACACATCCTCCTGAGAATGAATGAAAATATACTCTCCTTTTTTCTCCACGTCAAGTGGAGAAAGCTTTTTCACCATGAAAATTCGCCGCAAATCTTCGGCCAGAGCCGCAGGGAAGGCCCGCATGGGGGCGGGAAGCCGTTCCGCGAACAGGGGAGTGAACCTCGGCGCTTCCCCGGGATTCCCGCCGCTTTTGAAGAGAGGCGCCCCGGACCCCGGGTCGATCCCCGCCAGTTTGACCGTGTCCTTTCCCGGATCGATTTCCGCCGCCAGTACGAAATTGAAGATCCGTCCCCGAAACTCGGCTGTCGTTACCGCCTGAAGACGGAAAGGCGTCTCGGGATAAAGGTCCATCCGGAGCGCCAGAGTTTCCCGGTCGGGATGATCCTGCCACGCCACGCTGCGGGCGCATCCCGTCCCCGAGAGCAGAATGATTGTTCCTGCCAGAAACACGGAAACCAGGGATTTGGGAACCGCTGCTTTGCCGAGCAGGGGGACCAGATACACGCCGCTCAGACAGGCGGCCAGGATCCCGGGCGTCAGCACCGCTCCGGTGCCGAAAAGCACCGGATGACGGGAAAAGAGCAATGCTCCCGCTCCGGCGATGGTGGTGGCCGCCGAGAGCAGCAGGGAATCCCGGGTGTCGAAAGATCCCGGATTCCGGGACTGGCAGACCGCATAGATACCGTAGTCCACCGCCAGCCCGGTCAGCAGGATCGCCGCGAAGGCCGCGGCCGGCGTCGCCCGGAATCCCGTGAGACACGCCGCTCCCGCTGCAAAGGCCCAGGCAAAGAGCACCGGAACCAGTGCCCGGCACACGTCGAGGACATTGCGGAAAACGAGATAGACGATCAGGAGCGCGGCAAGGACGCTCGAAATCAGCAGCATCAGAAATCTGCCGCCCAATTCCTCCCGGATCAGGTCGCGGAAACCCTTCCGGGAAAGGAGCGCCGCATCGTTTTCCTGCCGTGCGGCCAGCACCTGGCGCACCAGCCGGACATTTTCCGGGGTGTCTTCGAGAAAGGCCACGGCGGCGGCCCTTTCGCCGTGGGATTTGATCATCAGCCGGTCGATGTGTTCGAGCAGAGGCGGCAAAGCGAAATCTCCGGCGGCGATCGCCTGCGTCAGAGCGGAAAAGAAAGGCTGGAAAAATTCCTCCGGCAGCCGGTGTTTGCGGCAGGCATTCCGGCACTCGGCAGCAAGAGCGGCGATCCGGGCGGCGGTTTCAGGCGTCCGCCAGGCCTTGCGGTTGGCTTCCTGAACCGACCGGGGCGGCCGCGGCGGCAGGTCGACGGAGATCTTGCGGGAACGGAGTTCACTGCAAATGTCCGTCAGACGTTCCAGCGCCGCTTCCCGGTCAATGCCCGAGGCGGCGACCACTGCCATTCCGGGACCGGTCCGCCGCCATGCCCGGCGGAAATCCTCTTCCTGTGCGAGGATTTCCCTCGGTGTCCCGTCCATGGAATCCAGCGAAAAATCGGCGTGCCGGAACACCTGCGTCAGAGTAAGGATCAGAAGTCCCCCCGCGAAAATCACCGCCGCGACTGCCGGAGAACGGGCAAACTGAAGACGGAATTCCGGCAGCAGACTACGAAGTCCGTGCTCCCGGTTCAGCAGCAGCGGGAGGACCGTCAGCGCCAGGAGTGCACTCAGGAGCAGGGAAAGTCCGGCGAAGACCATCAGCTGCTGATAGGCGGAAATCCCCGTGAGTCCGAGAAAAATGAAAGCCGCGATGCTGGTTGCCGCGGAGAGCAGCATGGGAATACTCAGCGCTGCCGTGCGCTTTTCCCCTTCGTTGCCGCGGAAAGCGGCGTAGACATGGATCCCCTGATCGACGGCCAGACCGGTGATGCAGCTGCCCAGACCGATGACGTAAAAACAGATCTCGCGGAAGATAAAACTCATGACCCCGAGAGTAAGCAGAGAGGCATAAAGCGGCAGGACGGGGATCCACAGCGCGCGCCAATCCCCGCGGTAAGCCCACAGGAAAAGGAGCAGAAAACATGCCAGCGAAACCAGGCCGGCGATGGCGGCATCCCGCTTCAGGACTTCTTCATTGCCGAGGGTATGGGAACAACCCGAAATGATCCGCAGTTTCAGATCGGCAGGCATGGGTTCGGCACAACGGCGGAGTTCGGCATAGAGCTTCCGCACACCGTCTGCATCGCCCAGCCGCACCCGGGTCTCTGCGGCGATCATGGCCCGGCGGCGGTCAGGAGTGACGAAAAAGGGAAATTCCACTGCGAGGTTCATCCCGGTTGCCCGGTCGAGAGCCTTGAGCCGGGCGAGCATTCCCTGTTCCCAGCCGAAGGGATTCATCCGCAGCAGGCGCACGGCGCCCGGCACGGGAAAAGCCAGGGTTTTGAGAGCTTTTTTCGCGGCTTCATCGGGTGAGCTGTTTTTCAGAACTTCGGGCGTCAGGAAGCGCGGAGCGAGTGCCGCAAAAGCGGCCAGTTCGGCCGGCGAGTCGTCGGAGCGGAAACGGAAGGTCACCTGTCTGAGCAGAGGGGACTCGGCCAGCCGCCGGGCGGTCCGTTCCAGATAGGCGGTATGACGTGTCACGTCGGACGAAGAAATAAATTCCAGCTGAACGGAGTCTGCCAGATGAGTCTCGTGAATGATCCTGAAAACCGCCCGGGTTTCGCGGTTGTCGGGCAGCAGGCGGCTGAGGTCATTGGTGAACCGGCAGCGGAAGAGTGCCGCACCGAGAGCGGCGATGCCCAGCAGAGCCAGGATGAGGAATACCCGGGGACGGTGCCGGCGGCAGTAAAAGATCAGCTGTTCGGCAAGGGCCCTCATGGCGGCGGCACCTGCCAGATTTCTCTCGGCAGAGAGGGATCGCGCCGGAGCCGTGAGAAACGGATCTCCAGCTTGTCGCCGGTACTTTCCTCGATCCGGACTGCGGTGACGAGATCATCTTTTTCCGCAAAGTCGAGTTCGACGCTGCCGAAAAGTTTTTTCTGTGCAGCTTCACGGGGCACCAGCCGCACTGTCCGGGGACGGGGCATGCTTACGAGAAAGCGGCTGGTCAGACGGGCCCGGTCGCCGGAGAGCCAGTCGTCGAGAGAATCCCGCAGGATCCGGAGCCAGGGGAACGATTCCTGCCGGATCACGGAAAGTTTTTTCGTTTCCGCGTCGTAATGGGTCACCTTTTCCCGGTCGATGACGGTGATGCTCCGCACGGGGGAGTCGACTTGCCAGCGGAGACGGCCGTTCAGTTCGCTCACCATGCTGCCGGTGATGCGGACCTCCATATTCAGCTCGGCCAGGCGGCGGATCTGCAGGAAATCGGCGGCGATCACGCGGTAAGACACCTTTTCCGGCACGGGAGGTGCGTCGGCGCCCGCTGCCGATACGGTCAGCGAGAAAAGCAGCATGAACAGCGTCAGGGAATGCCGCATATGGACATTTCCCCCTGGGCGCACAGAGCATTGTCGGCGGGGCGCCGGATACTGAATTCCGCGATGTGGTAATTGTCGATGTTGGCCGTTTCCCGGATGATGATATGAAGCGTGTCGCCTCCATGAACGGGGGCGAGAGCTTCGAATCTCCGCATTCCGGTGAGCATTCCCTTGATGTGTTCTTCAGCCTCCTCGAATCCTGAGACGGCGGCACAGGCCTGCGCCACGATCTCGGGCAGCGCTTCGGTATCGAAGACGCCGTTCCGCAGGAAGCGGTTGTCCGGAGTGATCTTCGCCTCGACGGTGGACCATTCGCCTACCTCCAGAATGCGGGTCACCATGACCAT
>JAZUCR010000113.1:0-4489 GCA_045639225.1 Victivallales bacterium | reverse complement strand
GCTGAAAGCAATGGGATATGACGATATCCTGATGCGTTACAATACACTCCACTCAAAGTGTTGAACCGCCGTATGCCGAACGGCACGTACGGTGGTGTGAGAGGACGGCCGCCCCAATAAGGCGCGGCCTCCTACTCGATTTTTGAGATCGTGGTCCCCGCCGATGCCGCACCCTCGGTGAAGTTCGCGGGAAACGAAGCTGCGGAGCTTCTGGGCAAGGCCTTCGGCACAAAACTCAAGGTGCAGAAAAAAGCATCCGGGAAATGCCCCGCGATCATTCTCGGCAGTCCGGAATATGCCAAAAAACTCGGTGTGGATGTGAACCAGCTGGACCGGGACGGCTTCGTCATCCGGACCTTCCCCGGCGGCGTGCTCATTGCCGGACATGACGATCCTCAGAAGAACGAACGGGAACTGCTTGCGGATCACGCCACGATTTTCGGGACCTACGATTTCCTGGAACGGTTCGCCGGAATGAAATTCTACCTCCCGGGCGATTACGGGACCATCATTCCGAAAATGAAAAACTGGACCCTGCCGGAGATCGACATTTACGAACGGCCGGATTTTCTCCAGCGGGACTACAGCGACTACAGCGGCAATCCCGGCACCGAGCTGGCGGGCAAGGCGAGGCTGATCAATGATCTGCGCAACCGCCGCCAGACCAGAATGCCGTACAGATGTCACTCGCTGCAGCGCATGGCATACGGCAACCGTTTCGGGTCAAGCCATCCGGAATATTTTGCGCTTCAGAGCAACGGCAAACGGTGCATCGACACCGAATATACCGGCCGCGGTCACTCGGACGGCAGTCATTTCTGCTATTCCAGCAAATTCAAGGACGAGGTCATCGCCGACATCATTTCCTATTTCAAGGGAGAACCTGCCTCGGTCCGCGGCATCATAAACACCCGAACCGGCAAAATAGGCTGGAATTCCCGGCCTTGTCCTCCCGGCGGCAAATTTTTCAGCGTCTGCCCGCCGGACGGCGTCAAGAAATGTCTGTGTCCGAAATGCGCCCCGGAACTCATCAACGGAACTCCGAAACAGGTGCAGGAACACTACTGGCGCTTTTTCCGCGACGTGGCGCAGGCGGTGAAGGATTCCGGAGTTACCGGGACCCTCATCATTCCCTGCAACTACGGACACTGGCGCGGCAATCCGCCCGACTTCGATATTCCGGATAACGCCGTTCTTCACTTCTTCATGCACGGGCCGTGGAGCGAACTCACGCCGCGCACCCGCGACCCGAAAATCGCGGAACTCAAGTCATGGGCCGGCAAGGGCCGCGGCAAACTGCTGCTCTGGACCTATCGGGGTAAATACAAAAGCATATTCCCCGGAATCCCGGCCACCACGCCCCACTATGCAAATTCCTTTTTCCAGCGGGTGCGTCCGTACGTGCTGGGCTGCTACTTCGAATCTTACACCGACCGGCTCTTCTTCAACTATCTCGATTTCTACGTTTACGGGAAAATCCTCTGGAATCCGGACGTCGATGTGGAAGAACTGCTGAATGAACACCACCGGCTTCTGTTCGGGCCGGCGGCGCCTCTGGTGAAAGAGTTCTTCGATTCCCTGGAACGCAACTGGATGAAGATCGCCGGACATGTGGTGGAGACCCACCTCGGCCCGCTTTCGGTCTATCCTTCCGAAATGGAGATGTGGGATACCATTTACACGCCCGCCGAAAGGGCACGTATGACCGGGCTTCTGGATAAGGCGGAGAAAGCCGTCGCCGGACAGAAGGAATATCTGGCCCGGCTCAAAACCCTGCGCCGGGAGATGTGGCAGCCGCTGCTTGATACCGCTGAACGTTTCTCCGGCGAAAAACGCGCCATTGCCGAATGGACTGCTTACATGCCGGAGACCGCCAAGGCGCCCGTCATCGACGGCAAGCTGAACGATCCCGCGTGGAAACAGGCAAAAGCCATCACGCTGATCCCAACCAAAAAGGGAAGCAGCCCGGTCAAAGTCCGCTCTACGGTCCGGACCCTGCGGGATAAGAACTACTTCTACTTCGCGTTCGACTGCGAATATCCCGGTGTCCCGAACACGGTGGAACGGTCTTTCGACAACCGGGATCTCTGGAAGGATGCCGGCGTGGAAGTATATCTCTCCCCCGATAAAAAAATCGACCGCTGCTATCAGATCATGGTCAACGCCTCCGGCTCCGTCGCCGATCTGGTCTTCCAGAAGGAAACCAGAGACTGGTCCTGGAACAGCGGGGCTGAGGCGAAGAGCGTCATCACTCCCGGCAAGGGATGGACCACCGAGATCCGGATCCCCCGGAGCAGCATGGAGCCCGCGTCGGAGTCCGGGATGCTGGCCAATTTCACCCGGAATTACAATCCGCCCACCGAAAGGGCATTCTCCTATGTCTGGGGTCCTTTCTATCTGATCGGCAACAACGAGATCACCCATTTCGGGACTCTCCGCTTCCTGCCCGACCCGCGGGTGAATCTGATCAAAGACGGGGATTTCGACCGGGAGCCGGATACCAGGAAGCCGAATCGTCTGGGTGTCTGGAGATGGCGCGGCAAAGGCAGTTTCCCCGTTGCGAAGGACTTCCTGGTGACGGGCAGATATTCGGTGCTTCTGGACTCCGTAAAAGCCGAAGCAGACGGCCGGGCCATGATCTCGGTTTCTCCCGATCTCAAACCGGATACGGAATACGAACTTACCTTCTTCATGAAGATGGACAAAGTCAAATCACTTGCCCCCCAGAGCAGCGGTTTCTATGTGAAGATGGATGACCGGGGGCCCGTTAAACAGGGGCAATGCTTCCCGCACCGGAACCTCTCCGCCTTTTCCGGAACGGTCCCGTGGACGTTCATGACGTTCCGGTTCCGGACTTCCCCGCAAGTCGTTCCCGGCCGCAATCCAAGCATCGCCTTCGTTCTGCGCAAGGCCGAAGGCCGGGTCTGGATCGACCGTGTCCGCCTGTATGAAGTCAAGTCTTCCGCAAAATGAGATCCGGCGGTGTCCGGCTCCGGTTTTACAAATAGCAAGAGGTGATTCATGAAAATTCAATTCGATAGTGGAAAAGAGCTGTTCAGCATTGTATTGGCCGGAGATATCTGTCCCGGCGGCATCGGGGGCATCGGCTCCGCTAAAAATTATGCCGGGGTGCTGGCGGGTGTCCGCGATTTTATTCTCGGCGGAGATTTGCGTCTGGTCCAGTGGGAGACCCCTACGGCCTCCGTGCTCGCGCCGATCGTCAAAGCCGGGCCGAATCTGAACTCGAAAGAGGAAACCATAGAAATCATTACTTCCGCCGGATTCAATGTCGCCCTCCTGGCCAACAACCATACCGGCGACCATGGTCCGGATGCGGTGATCGAGACCATCGAAAAACTGCAGAAACGCGGCCTGAAAACCGTGGGCGCGGGGAAGGATCTGAGATCCGCCCGTGCTCCGCTGGTCGTAAATGCCGCCGGAAAAACGGTGGCGATTTTCAATTTTGCGGAAAACGAGTTCGGCTGCGCGAAAGCGGACCGGCCGGGCAGCGCGCCGCAGGATCCTCTGCAGGACATGGCGGATGTGCGTGCCGCGGCCCGAAAGTATGATTTCGTGATTGTGACGCTGCACGGCGGACACGAATATGATCCGTTCCCCTCGCCGCGGATGGTCCAGTATTGCCGGGCCTTCGCCGATGCGGGCGCAAGTCTGGTGTTCAACTGCCATACGCATTGTCCCGAAGGGGTCGAAAACTGGAACGGGACTCCCATCATTTACTCTCCGGGCAACTTCTATTTCCCGAGGGAAGGGCAGTTCGACCGGCTTTGGCGGTACGGCTACCTGGTCCGCTGCGGCTTCGGCGAAAACGGTGCGACCGGACTGGAACTGCTTCCGTTCTACTTCGACAACGAGAAGGTGACGCCGCTGGATCCCGAGGCGGCGGAATGTTTCGACCGTTATATGAAGAAACTCTGCGCCCCGCTTCAGGATCCGGTCCGTCTGCAGCAGCTGTTCGAATCCTGGAGCACCGGTTCCGGAAAAAATTATCTCAATACCTTGACGACTTCCGTTCCGCCGGGCAATACCTGGCTTGATTTTGTGCATGAACGGACGATCCGCTTCCTGGGGATGCGGGTCCGCAACAGCTTCACCTGTGAATCCCATTGCGACATGCTCAAGTGTCTGCTTCGTCTTGCTGAGGAGGAACGGGTGGAGGCGGCCGCCGAAGGTCTTGCCGAAATCCAGGAACTGCAGCAGGGATTCGACCCGCAGGCCGGGAAACGCCATCTGAATGAAGGAAACCGAAATTCCTGAATATGAAATTCCGGTTTACACCAGCGGCGGGAAATTGCCGCTCTGGTCATTGACGGCGATCGATTCGATCTCGACCAGCCAGGCGGGACGGCAGACCGGCGCTTTCAGCAGCACCATCGGAATGCCCGCAGGCAGACGTTTTTCCACCTCTTCCCGGATCGCGGACGCATCCGCTATGTCTCGCATGTAAACCGTGGCCTGTTTCAGATCGGAC
>JAZUCR010000112.1:0-3105 GCA_045639225.1 Victivallales bacterium | reverse complement strand
AAAAGCAGAAGCGCTGAAACAGATCGACGCCATGCTGACCTATTCCAAGCAGATGATGCAGCAGAATTCGCTGTCCGCCTGGCTGCAGGCCAATACGCAGAGCAAGATCCGCCCGGAACAGGAACCCTGATCGCCGGCGATTGAAAAATGGATCTTGCAACCCTCTTCGAAAAGCATTACGGGCGGCGTCCGGACGTGATTTCCCGGGCACCCGGACGTTTGGAAATTCTGGGCAATCATACCGATTACAATGAAGGTTTTGTGCTGAGTGCGGCGACCGAACAGGCCACGAGTATCGCCCTGGCCCGGCGCGACGGCACGCTCTGCACCCTGCGCGATACCGCGCTGGAGGATCAGACCTTCACGATCGATCTCAACGATCTGGACCATCCGGCCAAAGGCGATTGGACGAATTACATCAAAGGCGTGCTGGTGGAACTGCGCCGGCGAGGGATCAAATTCGGAGCCTTCGATCTGCTGCTGACCAGCACGGTGCCGCTTTCCGCGGGAATGAGCAGTTCCGCGGCGCTGGAAATAGCTTTCTGCTATGCGCTGAAGAAAGCTTACGGGATCGAACTGCCGAAAGCAGACTGGGCCCGGGTCGGCCAATCCGTCGAAAATTGTTATCTCGGACTGAAAACCGGTCTGCTGGATCAGTTCAGCTCCATTTTCGGCAAAAAGGATTCCCTGATCCTGTGCGATTTCCGCAAAGTCGAAGTGCTGGACACTGTCCCCCTGCCCGCCGGATACGGCTTCCTGGTCGCCAATACGCTGGTGAAACACAATCTGGTGGAATCGGACTACAACCGGCGGCGCGAAAGCTGCGAAAATGCCTGTGCCGTCATTGCCGCCCGGGAATCCGCAGTGAAAAAACTCCGGGATGTGGACCGCGCCATGCTCGAACGGTATAAGAATGACATGGATATCACCGATTACCGCCGCGCGCTCCATGTGGTGGGCGAAGACGAACGGGTCATGCAGGGGGTCGAAGCGCTCCGGTCCGGCGACGTCAAGACATTCGGACGTCTCCTGTTCGAAAGCCACGAAAGTTCCCGGGTGAACTTTGAAAATTCCTGTCCCGAACTGGATGCGCTGGTCGAGATCGCGCATACCCTGCCTGAATGCATCGGCGCGCGCTTGAGCGGCGGCGGGTTCGGCGGCATCACGATCCACCTGACCAAGCTCGCGGACGCGGAAACCTACCGGAACCGTCTGGAAACCGCCTACCGGGCCATGACCGGCAAAGAGATCAAGACGATCCTCTGCGCCATCGGCGACGGCGCCCGAGCGGAATAAAAATCATCAACCGCCCTTCGCGGACAGCGAATATAATCCTATTGCCGCAATCATCAGGAGTGCGGCGAATCCGCGCAATATCCATTGTTTCCGGGAGATTGCCGCATCCAGATTCCGGATTCCAAAGAATGGCAGAACGGCTCCCAGCAGGACCGCGATCAGTCCGCGGCTCGCTAAAATGACATTGGCAAATACCGGCTGAAGCAGGGCGAAACAGCTCATCAGGGCGATTTGCGACCCCAGCCAGAAAACCGCACAGGGCATTCCCTGAATCATCTGTTTCCGGCTCGGTTTCAGGAACAGGAACACCGGCAGGGTGACGATCCCGAGGACGGTATACAAAAGAGCGGCCGCCAGCAGGGAACTTTTCAATACGGGCATTCCGCTCCTGACTGCCCCCATGACCATTGAGGTTTCGCAGATGTCCTCCAAGGAATAGCCGACCAGCGTGCAAAGCATGAACAGACATCCTTTCCAACTGATCCCCCAATTTGTGCCCGTCCAGTTGATCAGGAATGCCGCTACCGAAGCCATCAGCACCGCCGTCCATTGTCCCGCGTTCGGATCCTGGTTTTTGACCAGCAGAAAAATCAGCGTCAGGATCACGATTTTCAGTCCCAGCAGCGAAGCGATCCGGCTGGATTCGATTTCCCGCAGGGTCAGGAAGAAACTGGTCTGTCCGAAAGTATAGCATAAGATCCCCAGCCCCAGCGATCCCAGTATCGTCCGCCATTCCGTCAATTCCCCCGCGGGATACAGGATCAAAAGCAGCGGCAGGGAGATCACCAGCATGATGAAATTCGACACAATCAGCAGCCGCAGCGGCGAATGATAATGGTGCAGGAAGCGGGTATTGAAGAGATACCCCACCGCATTCAACCCCGCCGCGGTCAATCCGCAGAATATCCCCATGGTCATCATCTTATATTAAAAACCTTTTATGTTATTGTCCCTTAAGCGATGTAGGTGCTCAAACCGCAAATCGTCTTCCTTATCATTTGCCGCCGGATTGCTGATCGATTGCTTCCAGTTCTTTCTTGTCGGCCAGTGACATGTGGCCGTCGACCCGTCCGACGTCGAGTGGATTGAGAACGCGGACTTTCAGATCCCTGAACATCGCGCGCAAATCGATGGTGCCGCAGATACCGAACCAGACCGCAGTGAAGGCTGCCATGGCTCCGGGAACGATCAGGAACACGATCAGGAAATAATTCCCCCACCAGCTCATCGGCCACGGGTCGAAGAGATTCCAGATCACCACCAGAATGAAAGCTCCCAGAAAACGGTAGATCATACTGTAAACGAAATAGCTCCAGGCAATCACCTTGTCCCAAAACGAATATTCCGGGGTGATGCCGATCAGCTTATTGTAAAGGTTTTTCCACGTCCACATGCTGGTTATGACCCGTTCGCCGTCCAGCGAATATTTGCCCCGGTGCAGCATCCGTTCCAGGTTGAACGGTTTTTCATGCGCCAGCCACGAAAAGAGAAAATACAACCCCAGCGACACCATCATGGTGAGAAAATACCATTCGTAACTGTTGATCGGGCATTTGACGGCATCCATTTTCCAGACCACGATCGGATGGAACGGGCCGGACAGTGTATCCAGAATCTTGGCGGTGACATTCACCAGGTTATGTTCGGCCAGCCAGGGATAAACGATATCCGCCCAGTTGCGCTGGACCAGCATGCCGACCAGCGACATGAACACACCGTTAAGGAGACTGGCCCAGGCGCCGAGCGTATTGCCGAACCGGCTGTAAAGTCCGAACACGATCACCGGACCGCAGCCGCCCAGCCACATGG
>JAZUCR010000111.1:0-15549 GCA_045639225.1 Victivallales bacterium | reverse complement strand
GACGGCAACCGCAAGGCTTTTTACGACGCCCCGGAAGACAGAACCAAAACCTGTTCCTTTGACATTGAATGGCGTCCCGGTCAGATGATTTATTTCTGCGAATGCACCAATGTCCGGGTTCAGAATGTGGAAATGTACCACGCACCATATTGGACCTGTTTTTTCCACGGCTGCGAAAATGTCCAGGTCTCAGGCATCCGGATTTACAATCATCCGCATACCCGGAACGGGGACGGTCTGGATATCGACTGCTGCCGGTGTGTCACGGTCAGCGACTGCATCATAGACAGCGGGGACGACTGCATCACCCTCCGCGGCAACGACCGGAAACTGAAAACCAAACGTGCCTGCGAATATGTTACGATCACCAACTGCGTGCTCCGGACAGTCTGCAACGCATTCCGGATCGGGGTCGGCGCGGGGATCATCCGCAATGTGACAGTTTCCAATTGCATCATCCACAATGCCGGCATGGGAATCACGCTGTGTTCCAAATACGGACCGGTTGCGGGAACCCTGCTGGAGAATATCCAGTTTGAAAACATCCGGATCAATGCCAAGCAGCCGATCGCGCTGCTGACCAATGCCTGGGGCAACAGCCATGGACCTGCCACCCAGCCGATCCGCGACATCAGTTTCCGCCATATCCGCGGGAAAGGCTGTTCGGCCATCCGCGTGATCGGTTATTCGGAAGGCGACATTCATGACATCAGCTTCTCCGATGTCATGTTCGACTGGTTCGATGGCGGCTGTCCGTCCTCCGAGGCAAAGGAATTCACAGAAAGCGCTTACAGGGTCAGTCCCGATGCTGCTGTTTATGTGGAATGTGCGGACCGTGTGACTTTCGACCGGTTCCGGATCCGGTGGCAAACGGCGAATCCGGACTGGAAATACGGCCTCCGCACGGAACGCTGTTCCGAAGTGGAGCTGTTCCGCAGCGATTTCGGAAAAACAAACAGCATAAACTAAAAATCAATAAATGGAAGGAGAAACCAGCCATGAGGAAGAATCACAACATGAACAATTCATCAGAAAGTTTTCAACCGACATTCAAACCGCTCAATAAAAAGTTCACATTTACACTTATTGAGCTCCTTGTTGTGATTGCGATCATCGCGATCCTGGCAGGAATGCTGCTGCCGGCATTAAACAACGCAAGGGACAAAGCACGTACAATCTCCTGTGTCAACAACCTGAAACAGATCGGGACAGCGCAAACCGGTTACACCGCGGACAATAAGGATTGGATCATACCTGCCGTCATCAAACGGGATTTCAGTGTAACCCATGTGGTAGGGTATAAATGGTTCGGGATTTTAAGCGGTATCGATGTCAATTCCGGTCCGACAGGCGGCGGTTATGGCACAAATTTAGGATACATCTACAATGCATCGAAAAAAACATACAGGATAGTCAACGGAACATATAATTGTCCATCAGAAAGCAAACCATGCGATTCATCGATCAGCTCGGATAATTGTGCATCATACCACAATACACATTATGCAGTCAACCGCTCCCTTTGCGGGGTAGCGGGACAAGGATATAAGGCACATAAACTCACCGTTGTTACGCAGCCTACTGTCACCATTTTTGCAGGTGATACCGCGGTTGCCCATGCTGTTGGCAACTATGCCGGATTTTATGCTGCACGCTATCGTCATGGCGGAAAAGATCCAAGAATCTCTATCAGTGATGATGGACAGGCAAACAGTTTGCTGGGACGGGCAAATATCGCGTATCTGGATACCCATGTGGAACCAAAACGTCCGTTGGAATTAAAAGGTAATTATTCCGGTGCCTATGGAGCATTTTTAAGAGACGGTTATTCATATGAAACAGGCGGAGATCTGTAATATTTTTTAATTTGATATCAGGAGATAAGAACGATGAGCTTCAACTTCAAAAAACTTTTCACATTTATCTTTTCCGGTTTTGCAGTCTTTGCCCTTTCTGCGCAGGAGCTGCTGCGTAACGGAAGTTTTGAGGAAGGTTTGTCCCATTGGAAAATTACCGGGAAATACTTATTGGACACCAGTGATAAAATATCTGGAAAGCAATCGCTGAAAATCACAAAAGGTTATTTCGATGAAATCTGGCAATTTGCGGAAGTTAAACCGGATACGGAATATGAACTGACCTATTATCTCAAATGCACCGATTTGAAGTGCAGAGGAAAAAAAGGCGTCTTCGGCGTTTCGGTTTCCATAGCGGGAGATAAAAAACGGAAAGTCTATGGACGGAACGGGGCATGGAAATTCGATAACGGGACCTTTGACTGGACTCCTGTCACGATCCATTTCAATACATCGGAATTCGGCAATCCAGCCAAATTGAGAATTGCGATCCAATGCCCGAATGCAGTTGGAACTTTCCGTGTAGACGGCGTTTCACTTAGAAAAAAACTGAACAGACCCTATCATATAACAATATTTCCATTTAAGTTTATGAAAAAAGGATCGGTCTACACGATCGGAGAAAATCTGATCGGGACAATTTTTGCCTGCGGTGCCAGAGAGGACAAAAAACCATACACAGGGAAACAATATCCTTACGGCACACCGGCCAAAATGATCCTGGAATTGCCTGAATTCCTCCGTTTCATCGGCAGCGTGGAGCGCTTCTACATGGTCAAGCGGCCCGGCTGTCCTGAAAGAACTCCGTTTACCGAAAAAGCCATCATGAAAAACGGAGAAAGATACCGTCAGTACACGATAACCTTCAATCCTCTGTTTGCCGCAAATTTAAAATCCAAATCATACCGGGAAAAATTGTTTTTAGTGCCGGAAAAGGGTTCCGCCGGAAAAAAAGGCAGAATCTTCTGGTCATTCGATATTGGAGGCGACATTCAAAAAGAAGAAAGTTTTCCGGTAGCGGTTTACCCGCCGATTTTGCCAAAAGCTTCTCCGTGTAAACGATTTTCACTGACTGTTGGATATTCCTCCATACATATTTCTCCATTTCTCGAATGGCGTCCTGTCATGACCCGTTTTTGGAAAGGGTTGGCGGTCAGACCTGCTACCCAGCTGGAATGGGGCGAAGGCGGAAGGGAACCCGAATTCGATGTTCAGTGCGTACTGCTGGATGACGATGCTTTCCCGGATACGAAATACGGACGCCATGCCTATCATGTCTACAAACGCAAAGCACCCACGACATTGAACATAGATGGAAAGCCGGGACAGTCGCCGACCTGGTATAAATTGGATGACCCGGATAAACATTATGAAAATTTCCTCCGCAAAGCTTTGCGCGATGCATTGAAAGTCCATCCGGAGATATCTGCCTTCAAATGGGACTACGAACCGTTCCGTTTTGGTTATGATGCAGAAGGAAGAAAGCGTTTTGCCGAATCTCTTCACCTCAAGCATACGCCGGAAATTGTCGAAATCAAAAAGAAATATGCCCGGCAATGGAATCTTTACCAATACCGCATGAATGCAAAGTTAATATCCAAAGTCTGTGCCATCATCAAAAGTGAAGCACCGGATCGAAAACTGATATTTACTTCAACAGAAGCCATGCCGGGTTATGACGGCGGCTGGTGCGATGTGGATATGCGTCTCGTTGCGAATGACCCCAATATCGATGAATTCAAGGGGATGCCTTATTATATCGGAACATTCTTCTTCGATACGATCCATTTGAACACATCGATTTTCAAAAAACCGATCAGTTTTGCCCAGGATCCATCGGAACGCATCTGGCATTTTTTTCGTAAATATACACCGGAACGTTTATATCAGAATATTCTTGCGATTGCCGCCTTGGGGGGATGCGGACTTACCCTCTGGCCGGAAGATTCCATGGTTGCAGAATATTACCAGACTCTGGTTGATGTATTCAGTGTGATTTCCAAATATGAGAATGTCTTTTTTGACGGGAAACGGGTTGATAAAGATTTTCAGCTGATCCCGCAGAATGTGATCACCAAAACCATTGTCGAAGGGGATAAAAAAGTTCCTGTTCAGTTCCCGGATTTCAAGAGCAGTTTGCGAATGACTGCCCATGAATACAAAGGGAAATATTATATCACGGTATTCAATTACAATGAAAAATCGGAAGTCATCCTCCGAATCAAAGGACATGGCTATGATTTCCTTGCCCTTATCCCGAAATGCGGAGCCAAAGTGATCGAGGCAGCTGCTCCGGAGAATCAAATTGCCCTCCGGAACAAGCTTGAACTTTTCCGCAAAGCCGGCGGCAAAGATTCATTCGATGACCAAAGCGACGGCAAGACTTCCATTGCATGGAAACTCGACAAAAACAACAAGCCGGTACTGAGATTGAGCAATGCGGTTTTTTCTGCCGACATCGATGCTCTTTTTTCAGGCGATATAGTGGGCTTCCGAAAGAACAGCGGCGCCAATTTGTTTGATGATGCGGCAGCCGGCCGGATCATCCTTCATGATGAAAATCAGCCGCCATTCTTTTTCCAGGTCAAGTCCGCTGTTTTGAAAAATGGTACAGCTTCCGTTGTTTCCGAAACCGAGATTCCCGCTTATGAGGGAGCGATGGAAGCTGTAAATCCTCTGCTGGGTCTGAAAATAACCCGTACTTATCAGCTGACCCCGGATGGTCTTCGCGTTTCTTTCCGTTTAACAAATCCAACTGAAAACAGTATGAAATTCAGTTTCAGACTTTGGAATTTTCCGCAAACAGGAAAGCGTTTCGGGTATCAGAATCAGGAAATGAAAGTCGGATCGAAAAAAATAACTCTGATGTCGGATGAAAACAATAGTTTCATGAAAAAAGGTCAAAAGCTGCCTTCTGTTTTTTCCAGCAAGCACAAAATATATGAATGGAAAGGTGAGTCTCTGTTATCGTCTGCCCAGGCAGGACCTTTGAAAGATGCGGCTGAGTTTATTCCCGATGCGCAGTTTGCCGGCGTTTATATATGGAACTCTTCATCTTCGAAAAGAGGACAGACTGTCGAGTTCATAGCACCGGAAATAACACTTCGCCCTCATGCATCCGTTGAATATTCGTACCGGATCCGTTAAAGTTCGCTGTCCGGCGACGACGAAGAACGGGTCAAACGCGATCCATGACAACTGCAAAGCGCAGGTAGTCGCCTCGGGCGGTGCAGGCAAGATGGAACATTTCCTGGAAGCGGCCAAAGCGGGTGCGACGGTCCTGCTGGCGGCCTCGGTATTCCATTTCCACATGATCGACATCATGGAACTCAAGAAATATCTGAAAGCCAACGGAGTCAATGTAAAACTCTGATTCAGGCTGTCTGATAAGCACTTGAAGCTCCGGCGGGCGAGGAACCTGCCGGAGCTTCACTGCTTTTTATGAAGAAATATTTTTCCGGTATTCGCGGGGCGTCATGCCGTGATATTTTTTGAAGGCGCTGGAGAAATTGTTGTCGTCGCAGAAATGAAGCATCGCGGCGATCTCGCCGATCCGCAGGTGACTCCGGGTCAGCAGCCACGCGGCACGCTTCATTTTCTGTTCCATCACATATTGCGCAGGAGAAAGAGGGAAAACTTTCTTCCACTGGCGGTAAAACGAACGTTCCGAAAAACCGTTTTCAGCCGCGATCCGGATAATGTCCGGCTCGTTTCCGGCATCCAACCGGATCAGGGAAGCGATTTTCCGGATCCGGCTCTGCATGTCGTCGGATTCGATCTTCCGCTGGAACAGCAATTCCTCCAAAATGGCAAAGCAGACCAGGTCGATCCGGTCCGCGGAACCTATGGTTTCCGAATCGGCCATCAGGGCGCTCAGACGCCGGATCAGCTGTTTCAGTGCACCGGTCAAAACAATGGGCTGGATCAGTTCTTCCGGCAGAAAATCAAGGGTTTTCAACCGGCGCGAAACTGCTTTCGAATAAATGAAAAACAGGGCTTCCCGGCGGTCGGCGGCATGAAAACTGTGATGATGTCCCGGCATCTTGAAAACGGCATGCGGAAACGGCGTCGTGATCATTTTCCCGTCCACCTCGTCATGCGCCAGATCGGCCTCGGCGGAAAGCCGCAGCGTCACCTCCAGCCGGGTATAGCGTTCGTCATTCGGACGGGTCTGGAAGAAATGGACCTGGCCAACGCTTTCCACCGGGAAAGGAAAATTGGCGACCCGTTTCATATTTTTAAGATTTATGAGCGTAAGCATAATGGTGTAATATAATCCGATACTGGCAGAAATTCAAACTTTTTTTGGCAGAATAAAAATTGATTTTATGCGCTGGAGTTTTATATTGTTGAGAAAGTGATGATCCGGCAATCAAAAAAGGAGATATTCTTATGGAACGGCTGAAAAAAGTCGGCGATGTGAAAAAGTTTGCATCCAAAGAAATCGATCATTCCCGGCTGGGGATCGGGTTCGAAAAACTGGACCGGGCGGCATTCGATCCGGAAAATGCTTACGACAAAGTGGCGGACGTCGGGGTCAAATGGGTCCGGATCCAGTCCGGCTGGGCCCGCACCGAAAAGGAAAAAGGCGTTTACTCCTTCGAATGGCTGGATTCGATCGTGGACAATCTGGTGGACCGCGGTCTGAAACCATGGATCTGCCTCTGCTATGGAAACGGCCTTTATAACGAACGTGCGGCAAAGGTTTTCGGAGCCGTGGGCTGTCCGCCGCAGACTGAGGAGGAACGTGCGGCGTGGAGCCGCTATGTGACGGCGGTGGTCAAACGCTATACGGGCAAGGTCGACTGGTATGAGGTCTGGAACGAACCGGACGGTGTCTGGTGCTGGAAACACGGTCCGAACGGAACCGAATACGGCGAACTGGTCAAGCTCACCGCTGCCGCCATCAAACAGGGCAATCCCGAAGCGAAAGTCATCGCCGGAAGCCAGTGCATGTTCAGTATGGAATGGCTCTCGGCCATGCTGGCAACCGGAGCCGCCGAAGTCATGGACGGTTATACTTATCACAATTATCTGGCGAATGAAGAGATTCTGCCGGCGATGGTGCGCGGCATTTCCGCACTGGTCCACTGGTACAACCCGAAAATCAAAATCATTCAGGGCGAAACCGGAACCCAGTCGCGGTCCGACGGCTGCGGCGCCCTTAGGGGCGGCGCCTGGACGCAGCTGAAACAGGCCAAATTCATGGCCCGCCATACCCTCACCGATTTCCGGAACAATGTGATGTTCAGCTCCTATTTCTCCTGCCTGGACATGATGGAAGCGCTGAACGGAACGGTCGGAGACGCGGCCAGCTACAAGGATTTCGGCTATTTCGGGATCCTGGGTGCGGATTTCGATGAAAACGGGAAGGCGACCGGCAGTTATTCTCCCAAGCTTTCCTACCGCACGCTGCAGACCCTTTCCTCGGTTTTCCGTGAGGATTTCGAGCTGGCGGATCTGCCGGTCTACCTCGGTTGCGAACGTTCCCAACGCATTCTGGGTCAGGAAGAATTGGCTTCCCATTTCACGCAAGTCGGTTTTTCCAAGCCGAACGGTTCTTATGCCTTCGCCTACTGGAAGCCCACCGACCTGATGACGGAAACATTCGATTCCACCATCACGATCCACGCCGCGGCCCTGCCCGGCAAACCGCATCTGGTGGATCTGCTGGACGGCAGTGTGTATGAGATCCCGGACAGCATGATCCAGCGCAGCTTCGCCGCCAAAAAAATCGCTCTGGACGGCACGGAGACGACGATCCCGGAAGAACAGACCTTTGATCCGAAGCTGAATTTTTACTGTTTCCATCAGCTGCCGGTAAGAGATTATCCGCTGCTGCTGACCTTCGGCGATTTCGCCGATCTGGAGTGAGCTCCGGCCGGGGTTCGCCGGCGAGCCGATTGGCCGGACGTCCCGGCGGCGTCAGTTTTTGTTCCGCTTCCGGTATTGATCCGGGGTCATGCCGTATTCCTGCTCGAAGCGGCGGTAAAAAACATACGTGCCGGAAAAATTGACCATCTCAATGATTTTGAAAATCGGAATTTCCGAATTTTTCAGCAGATCGGCAGCGGCCGACAGCCTCGATTGGATCACATACTGATAGGGCGTTAAACCGATATACCGGCGCCACTCCTGATAAAATTGAGTGTAGTTCAGGTCATACTGCCGCGCGAGCGCATGGAAATCGGGACTTTCGGAACAATGGTTTTTCAGCCACAAAGCGATATTTTTCATCTTCTGTTCCATGGTCTGAACTTCCGGCCGGTCACCCGCGGCCAACAGCACTTCCTTGATCAGACAGAACCCGAGCCAGTCCAGCTGATCCGCCACTCCGGGAGAATAAAGGTTGTTCACCAGCCGGATGAATTTCTCCGTAAGAAATGAAATTTCCGTGTTCATGACAAACGGCAGACCGTTCACCTCGGGCACCAGTCCCGCCTGCCGGAACAAATCGACCGTTTCGGGCGGATAAATGAGCGCCAGAACGTCCCGCGGATAATTATCGCCTGGGGCGATGAGCTGCATCGGCATTTTCCAGACCGCATGGGGATACGGGACATGGATCGGCTGCCCGTTGATAATGTCCTTGCAGATTTTCGCCTCGGATTCCAACCGCAGACAGACTTCGAAATGATTCTTCCGGGCCGTGTTCTGTTCGGTCCGCAGACTCAGTCCCCGGCAATGGAAAAGCTGCCGGAGACGGTAAGGGAACCGGCTTTCGCGCTTCAGCTGCGACATATCCAATTGGAAATGATACATTTTCTCTCCTGCGGGGATTTCATCATAATGGCAATATAACAGGATTTTCACAATTTTCAAGAATTTTAGTATTTTTTATTTATTTCATTCAATATAAAGGTATTACATCTAAATATGGTTGTTTTTCATAAATTAATTAACAGCCAAGAAAACAGGATTTAACATTGTCAGAAAGGTTTTTCAGGGTATAATATTGATCATATATGACGGAATTTGACCGAAAGGATTTTCCGATGTCCGGCGAAAAAGACGAAAAACTGCTGTCCTGTCATCCGGTCTGGGCGTGGCATCCGGCGCGGGCGGAACACGAGGCGGGATATACGCTGTTCCGGAAAACGGTATCCGTTTCCTCTCCGGCTCATTTTCATCTGGCGCTTTCCGCCGACAACCGCTATTCGTTTTACCTGGACGGGCAGCTGATGGGCCGCGGTCCTCTGCGGGGCGATCTCGACCATTATTTCTATGAGGAATATGAAGGCGAACTGATCGCGGGGGAACACATTTTTGCCGTGGAAGTCGTGGTATGGAGCGAAGCCTGGCGGTGGAGCGAAGCCCCCTGGGCAGAAATGCATGCGGGCGGCGGTCTGATGGCCGCAGGATACGCCGGAAACGAACGCATGGAACTGCCCGAAGGCTGGCTGGCCTCCATCGATCCCGGACGGCAGCCCATCCCGTGGAACAAAGCCTGGAAAAGCAAGACGAGGGTCCCCGCTCCGCCGATGGATGAGATCGATTTCGCCCGGTATCAGGCCGACTGGCATTCGGTCCGGCAGCCCGCGGGCGAATGGGTCGTGCCCAAGGTTCTCGGCAATGCGGAATTTCGGAATGCTTATCAGACCGATCCCGATACGCCCTGGAATCTATTGAAACATACACTGAAACCGATGGTGGAAACCTTCTCCCCCATCGCTCAAATCCTTACGCCGATAAAAGGATTGTCACTCCAAAACGGACGTCTGACCGGCAACTGTCCGGCGGGAAAACACACCGTTCTGCTGGACCTCGGGCGCAACCAGACGTTCATCGTGCGCTTTGGCGGGTCCGGCGGACGCGGGACCTGCCGGCTGGCGTATTCCGAAACCCTTTTTAACGAACAGGGAAACAAGGTCCATCGTTATCCCGGCACCCTTGGAGAAAAAGGATATGCCGATCAGCTTCATTTCGCCGGCAGCATCTGGCAATACACTTCGTTCTGGTACCGCACCGGACGTTTCATCGAACTTGGACTGGAGCTGACCGAACCGCTGACGGATCTCGAACTGGAACTCGCCTTCATCACTTATCCGCTGGGCCCGTTCCGTGAATTCCATGCTCCGGACGATCCCGTATTGGATATAATATATGAAACGGCCTGTCATACGCTCAGCTGCTGTTCGCATGAACATTTTGAGGACTGCCCGTATTACGAACAGCTCCAGTATGCGGGAGATTCCCGGATCGAGGCGCTGGTCTCCTATGCGGTTTCCGGGAAGGACGATCTTGGCCGACATGCGTTGCGTTCTATTGCGGCATCCCAGTTCGGCGGCGGACTGACTTATTCGCGCTATCCTTCCGTTTTCAAGCAGGTCATTCCGGAATATTCGCTGATCTGGGCGCTGATGCTTCACGACCATTATGTCTGCTTCGGCGACGGGGAACTGGTACGCGAACTGCTGCCGCAGGTGGAAACCATGCTGGATGCGTTCGAACGCGAGCGGCGTGCAGACGTTCTGATCGGTCCGCTTCCCGGCTGGCATTATACCGACTGGGTGTCCGGCTGGCCTTCCGGCTGTTCCGACCGGGGAGAAGACCTGCCGGAAACGATTCTGAATCTGTTTTACGCGGAAGCCTGTGCCCGGACCGCCGAATTGGAAACGGAAAAAGGCGATGCGCGGAAAGCGGAAAAACTGCAGCTTCGGGCAGAAACGACATTGGATGCGGTCAATGCGCTGTGCTTCGATCCGCGGAAAAAACGGTATTTGGATGCGCCCGGACATCCGGACTGGCTGAGCCTGCACGCCAATACGCTGGCGGTGCTGTTCGGAGCGGTAAGGGAACCGGAACGGACGGATTTTCTGCGGGAAATCTGCGCCGATCCGGAATTGAAACCGATGTCTCTTTATTTTTCGTTTTACCTGCTGGCTGCCATTTTGAAATATGGGACGCCGGAGGAATTGCGGACGCATTTGGGCCCGTGGGAGGAGATGCTGAAAAACGGCAGCACCACGTTCCCGGAAAAACCCGGCTGGTGCCGGAGCGAATGTCATGCCTGGAGCTGTGCCCCGGCGTGGTTCCTGCTCCGGACCGCGGGCAAAGTCGAAATCAATTCAAAATATTCAATCAACATCTAATCAATGAAGGAGAAAAATGAAAATGAGTATCCGAAACCATCAGAGAACCGAAAAGCTCTTCACCTTGATCGAGCTCCTCGTGGTGATCGCGATCATTGCGATCCTGGCAGGGATGCTGCTGCCGGCGCTGAACAAGGCGCGGGAGACAGCGCGGGGGATCTCCTGCACCAACAACCTGAAAACCATGGGGCTCGCCAGCGGCGGATACACCAACGACAACCAGGAATTCATCGTGCCGGCGGCGACCCCGGCATGGCAGGGCGGCGGTGCTGATCAATATAGCCGGAAATATATCTGGGCAGGATTGCTTTCGGGCATTCACGGAATGACCAATCACGGAATGACAGTCAAATGGGACGGAGATTCCATAACAGGAAAAGGGACCCTGTCCTGTCCGTCCGAATATGCCTACGGCTCCAGGGAATGGACCTCGCAGTTCTTTCATTACACGATCAATATGTCGCTGGCAGGATTCAAAGGGACCGATGATGTCTGGGGGAGATATCATAAACTTCAGCATGTCAAAATTCCTTCCCAAGCGATATTGATAACAGAAATGCAGAAAAAGACAGATGCCGTATCGATCAAAAGCATTACCAAAATCGCCTATCGGCACGGAACTTACGACAATCGTACTTCGGTGACTGCATCCGGGACCCCGCCGACGGATTTCTATTATCTCACCGGCCGGGCGAATGTCCTTTACATGGACGGACATGTGATTCCGCGAAACATTCGGGAATTGCCCAGTGCCGCCAACCAGTATGCAGGGCTTTCCAGCGACACCATAAGCGAATGCGGCTTCGACCGGAAGGTCGGATATCCCGTTCCCTGATCATAAACAAACCAAAAAAGAGAGGTAAACCATGAACTTCAAAAAAATGACCGTCCTGTTCGTCCTTCTGTCTGTGTTTTCCATGTTCGCGGAGGAACTGAAATTCGACAGCAATTTTACCGGCTGGACTGTTTCCAACCGGAAGAAAGTCGTCCTTGACAACAAAATCAAAGAGGGCGCCACGGTGATCCGACTGGAAAACGATTCCAGCATCCGCCGCAGTCTGAAACTGGAACCGAATACGAAATACAAAATCACTTTCCGGATCAAGGGGCAGGACATCGCCTCCGGTAACAATCAGGGCGTCAGGATCATGCTGAATGCCGGGAAAAACTGGGGACGCATCACCGCCATGCCCCAAAACGAGCCGGACACCGGCACGTTCGACTGGAAAGAAGGTGCCGGCATCATTGATACGGCAAAATTCAAAAGCGGAACGATCACGATTTACTTCTCCATCAGAGGAACGGGAACCGTCTGGTATGATGAGGTCAAAATCGAGAAACTGGAAACGAAATAAGCCGTCAATCCGCAGTTTTCTCAAACTTTCTGAAAAAAATCGGAGCAAAAATGCGCAAAATGAATTTTGTTTTGGGATCGTTTCTGTGTCTAAGCCTGCTTCTTCCCGCCGCTGAGATCCGGATCGGGCAGGACCTGACCGGATGGACGAAAAACCATGCCGCCGGTATCGCGCTCGACCCGGATGTGACCGTTTCGGGGACCCCCGGCATCCGGCTGGAAGACAAGGCAATGATGTCCCGGACCTTCGAGCTGGACCCGGATTCCGTCTATGAATTGAGTTTCTATGTCAAAGGCGATCAGCTCAGCGGAAAAGGCAACGACGGCGCCCGGATCATGGTCAACGGCGGGAAACAGTGGAAAAGATTTACTTCCGACAGTAAAAACCTGCCGGAAAGAGGCACTTTCGACTGGAAAAAAGGCAAGGGGATCATCGATACCGCAAACCTGGGGACAACAGTAAAAATCTATCTGGCAGCCGCCAGTGCAGGCACGGTCTGGTATGACGGGTTGAAGCTGATCAAAACGGGTGTGAAGGAGAAAGCCTCATCGTTCCGGAAAGCATACGGAAGCACGGTCCGCTGTGCGCTGCTGATCCCGCAGGGCGTTTTCGGATTTTTCGAGCCCGGCGAAAAGGTATCGTTCAAGATCCTGCTGGACAGTCCGGAAAAGGAGCTGGAATATGAGCTGAAAGTCAAAGACGAAAACGGCAAGGTCGTGCAGGCCCTTTCCCGCCGGAAAGTCGAAGATCAGGTCACGCTGAACGGACAGCCTTGCGGCTACTATGTCGCGGATGCCGATTTCTTCTGCAAAGGCAAAAAGGTCTATTCGGTCCAGAGCGGCTTCGTTTCGGCGAAAAAAATCCCCCGGCGCGATCCGTTTTTCCAGATGGGCTTCGGACTTCAGCCGGATATGGTCGAGGGAATCCGGCGGATCGGGGTCGGGACCATCAGTCTGAAACTGTCGGGCTGGAACAACCCGGGAGCCGTGGGCAACCCCGAGAGGATATTCAACTGGCTTTACAACAACCGGGTCAAACCCTATATCGATGCCGGAGGCTTCGAATATTCGGCAAACATCGGCGTTTCTCTGCTCAAAAACCTTCGCAGCCCCAAGGAAATCAAGGAAGGCTGGCCGCTGATCAACGACGCGCTGCTGGACCATTACCTGAAATTCCTGACTCTCGCGTTGAACGAACTGAAAGGGAAAGTCCATTTCTGGACGATCCAGCAGGAAACCCCTTCCAATGCCCGGATGCCGAAATTTGTCGGGACCTGGACCGAAGCCATGGCGAATTTCGTGGTGCTGGTCCGGATGGGGTCGCGGCAGATCCGCAAGGAGATCCCGGATGCAAAGATCCTGATCGGCGGCTGCAATTACCAAAACACGATCGCTGACATCGAACGGATCACATTATCCGATCTGGTCAAGGAGTTTGACGGTTATGTGGTCGACGCCTACACCGGCAACTGGAAGCTGAATCTGGGCGAACCGACTCTGCCGGAAGCGGAACTGATGAGTTTCTATCAGGCAGCCTCCGCGCTTTCCGATTCGTTGGGCAAAGGAAAAATCATCCGCAACGAGGAACTGGGCTTCTGCATCAATTACGGCGCCTCGTTCGACCGCGGTCTTGCAGTGGATCAGGCGCAGCTGACCGCCCGTCAGCTGATCATAACCAAGGCGGGTCCGGTTTCCGGATTTGAGCTCCACACTCCGACCAAATTGATGACGAAAGACGCTCCCGATCAGGCGGACTGCATGACCACGGTCTGGAAGCCGGTGGTTTTCAAAGGCAAATGTTATCACATCCCGCTGCCCGGCGGCGCCATGTATGTTACTGCCGCTTCCCAGCTCGCCTTTGCCCGCTCGCCGCACTATTTCTTCCGGGAAAGTTTTTACAGCTGCGTGTTCACCCGTCCGGACGGCTCCACGTTGCTCACGCTCTGGAATATTCATGGCGACTCGGAGCTGAAACTGGATCTGCCGGTCAGGACCCGGATGGTCAATATGTATGGTCGTGAAACCGTGCTGAATCCCGGACCGCAGACGCTCCGGATCGGCAAGGCGCCGATCTATCTCACCATGAATTATCCGGCGGAAAAACTGGCGGAGCAAATCCGGCGTGTTCTGACCGAAGCCGTGCCGGAATTCAAAGGCGTCGGATATGCTTTCAGCGAGAACGAAGCACGGGTGTTCATCCGCAATCTGACTGGAAAAACCCGCACGGGAGAGCTTGCGGGCATGGGCAAAGTGACGCTGCTGCCGGACCGCACTGCATCCTTTACCGTCAAAACATCCGCTCCTAAATGTCTTTTCACCACGGACAACGGACGGAAATATGAATTCGAAATCGACCGGAAGAACTCCTATCCGGTGACCAGGGTCAAGGAGAAAGTTGTCCTGGATGGCTCGGGTTCCTGGCTCAAAGGTCTGCCGGAGGGGATATTGAAATACCCGGAAGATATCCGCCCCAAGTCCGCCCTTCAACCGGAACTGAGTTATTTCAAAACCGACTTCAACCCGAACGGGCATAATGTTTCCGCCAGATACTGGACCGCGTATGACGATCAAAATTTCTATATTGCCGCCAAGGTGGACGACCCAGTCCATCTCCAGCGGTTCGTCGGTGGGGAACTGTGGCGTGACGATTGTTTGCAGATTGTTTTTTCCTCGGCGGATACCGTCCCGAAGGGGTTGCAGAGTACTGCGGAACGACAGCTGGTCTCGCCCTTGAACTTCGGGATTGCGCTCAGCGCGAAGGGCCCGATGGCGGCAAACCTGGTCGACCCCCCAAAGGGGACAGGTTCGATCCGGTTCAATGTCACCCGGAAGGACGGACAGACTTTCTACGAAGCGGCATTCCCCTTCAAGGAACTCGGAGGACGACCCGCCAGATTCGGTTTTGTCATCTTCGACAACAATTATGTCAGCAGGAAAAATGCACCCTACTGGCTGGAATTCTCGCCCGGGATTTCCGGAGGGGCGGATGCGTCCAAGCTGAAACTGATCCAATACAAATAAATTGCCGGATAAATGGACAATATGAGAACCTTCATCGATCCGTTTCTGCCGAAAGGCACCGTCGCCCCGCTGACTAGTTCCCCGATTGTCAAACGTTACGCGGGGAATCCGTTGCTGACGGCATCCAGTGTGGCGTTCCCCTGCAATCTGGCATTCAATGCCGGAGTGGCGAAATATCGCGGACGTTATTATATGGCGTTCCGGTATGACACCTTCCGGGAAAACG
>JAZUCR010000110.1:0-4555 GCA_045639225.1 Victivallales bacterium | reverse complement strand
GTCCACGGCCATACCGATGGTCAGGATGATACCGGCGATACCCGGCAGGGTCAGCGTGACGTCGAATGCCGCCATGGCGCCGAGGATCAGCACGGCGTTGATGAAGAGCGAAATATTTGCCACGATACCGCTGCGGACATAATAGACCAGCATGAACAGCATGACGAGGATCATGCCGGCGATACCGGAATAGAGACCGTCGTTGACCGTCTGTTTACCGATGGTCGGGTCGATATCGGATTGCGCCTGAATGCTCATGGAGAACGGAACGCTGCCGCTGACCAGTGCATTGGAGATGTTTTCGGCATCTTCACGGGAGAAACTGCCGGTGATCTGGGCGTTTCCGCCAGTGATCGCCTGTTTGATCTGCGGCGCGGAATACAGTTCGCCGTCCAGAATGATCGCCAGCTCGCGGCCGACGTTGTTGCTGGTGACTTCGCCGAAACGCACGGCCCCGGCGGGCTTGAACGAAAGCAGGATCTCGCGCTGTCCGAACTGGTTCATGGAAGGATAGGCGTCGTTGATCTCTTTGCCGTCCATCTGAGCAGCCCGTTCCACGATATAGATCATGCGGGTGGTTTTGCCGTTGCGGGTCTCGTTGGAGATCTTCAGTTCATAACCTTCCGGCGCCTGATAATTCTTCGGATCGGCCAGATATTTGGAAACTTCTTCGGAATTGTTCGGATGCACCAGCTTGAACTGGAGCTTGGCGCTCATCTTGATCAGTCTTTCGAGAACCTGTTTCTCTTCCTTGGTGACGATCGGCACGCGCATGGAGATGTATTTGCCGCCGGCCGGGGAGATGTCGGCTTCGAAAATGTTCTTCTGGGTCAGACGCTTGCGGAGCGTTTCGATCGCCAGGTCGCGGTATTTGTCGAAATCCTTTTCGATCTTGGCTTTGTCGGCCGGATCGGGGATGAGTTCGAGGATGAATTCCGCACCGCCGTTGAGGTCGATACCGCGGCGGATGGAGCCGGCGGTGTTCTTCCGGATCAGCGAGAGTACATCGCGTGTGCCGGTGATCTTCTGGGTCTTGACGATGACCGGTTTCACCACTTTTTCGAGGGAGATGCCCTTGTCCGCCGCCGCATTTTCCAGCGCGGTGGAGTCATACATGGAGGGATCTTTGGCTTTTTTTGCCTGCGCCGCGGCGATCAGTTCGGTGACTTCCTTACCTTTGGGGTCGGTGCAGATGTCTTTGAACGCATCATAGAAATCCCGCTCGCGAAGCGGATACATGGAAAAAATGAATACGCCCAGCACCAGCAGAGCGAAGATCGAACGGAGGATAATCGGTTTTTTATTCATTTCTTTTCTTCTTCTCCTGCGGGCACAGAACTGACCGCACTTTTCATGAGTTCAACTTTGGTATTGTCTGCGATTTTCACGATGAAAGTCTGTTCCTTGACCGTTACGACTTCGCCGTAGATTCCGCCGATGGTGACAACTTTGTCGCCGACTTTCACGCCTTCGATCATTTCCTGACGGCGTTTCTGTTCTTTTTTCTGTCCGCGCCACATGAAATAGATCAGCACGGCCATGACGATGATCATCGGCATCATGGAGCCGAATCCGTCCAAAGCCGATCTCGGTTCTTCCTGCGCCGCTGCTCCGTTGGCGGGCACCTGGGCGGTTGCTTTGGTCTGGGCAGCCGCGGGAGCCTGGACCGTTTTGGCTCCGGCCGCGGTGTTCTGCTGTGCGAGTGTTACGAAACTCTTCATTTTTTATTCTCCAAATCGTTTGTTTTGTTTCCAGAAAAATACAGTAGTCAGTAATTTAACCCGCTTTATTATATTTAGCAAGCGTAAAATCGCCGATCGGCGCTTTTTTTTTGATTTTTTAAAGAAAAAAAGCACCGGAACGGGCGGTTTTTCCGTCATTCACCCGTCCGGATGTTTTTTTGTAATGATAAAAAGGCTGCCGTCCCGGCATGGGACGGCATCATTTCGCGGCAGATTATTCCAGTACAACGAGAGCGTAACCTTCGAAAACCGGAAGTTTGATTTCCGTGTAATCTCCGGTCGTTTTGAATTCGACCGGCGTCTGGTCCGGCGCCAGGTAAGCCCGGTTGATCTTTCGTCCGGCAGTCAGAATCTGGAATGAACCGTTGACTACCGCGGCTGGATCTTCCACCACCGTGACATTGGCGCGTTTTTCCGGCGCATAGGCGACCAGATGCACGTTAAGCCGGTCTTTCTGTTCGGCCGTGATCAGCCGGACACATGCAGGCAGCTTTCCGGGTTTCACCAGCGGTTTTTCCAGCAGTGAAGCGATGATATTGCGGAAAATGTCCCGTAGATGCAGTGCACCCCGGTTGGCATAGCCGTTGAACAGGTCGCCGGCACACCACACGCATTTTCCGTTGACGGTGATGAACGGCATGGCGGTTTCTTCCTGCGGCGGGGTGTAATAGATCTCATGCGTGCCGACCCAGGCTTTGTTGTAATAGGGCTTGACCAACCGGGAACTGCTCTTCGCCGAGGTCATTTTCGCATCGGATGCTTTGGCATACAGAGTCAGGAACATGTCGTCCAGCCCCTGTTCGAAATCGCCGTGCATCCGGAAGAAAACCGGATCCAGTCCGCAATCGCCCTGATATTCGATCCCGAGTTCCGCGCCGAATTCCTGCGCCGCGTTTTTTCCGCAGGCGAAGAAGGCGCCGCCTTTCGCGATATGTTTGCGGATCCGTTCCGCCAGCTGCTTCGTGATTTCCACTTCTTCCGGCAGGATCAGCAGTTTATACTGATCCCAGCTCTTGTCGCAGTCAGCCAGCACGATATCGAACTGCATCTTGAGTTCCTCCAGCATCCGGACACAGCTCTTGACCGGCATCAGTGAGCGCAGTTCATGATTGTCCTGCGGATAGACCATTGCAATGTCCGCCAGATTGACCGCTTTCTCATACCACGGATCGTATTTCTGCAGTTCGTGATACACTTCCGCGATCCGGTCGAACACTGCCTGGTCTTTATCGCCGCGCGGATGGAAATGGCCGCCCACGTTCGGCCTCATACCGTGCGCCAGTCCGTAAAACAGATCGAATTTCAGGCTGTCCGCGGGACGCAGTCCGCCGAAATCTCCCCAGTTGTAGAAACGGCCCGTCATGTTCAGAATCTGCGTGCCGGGTTTGATATTGCGCATATAGTGCGCCATGGTCGGGAGAAATTCGTAGCCCCAGCCGCCGGTCGGCAGACATTCGCAGTCGAAGAACGTGTCCTTGTTTCTCACCGTTCCGAATACCGGACCGTTGAAATACAGCATCGGATCGGGAATGATCTCTTTGACCGCCGCCGCAATGTCGTCGCAGTAACTGAGCACCGACTGACGCGCAAATTCGCGGACCGCTTTTTCATCCGTGTAATCGATTCCGCGTTCTTTCATCATCCTGACGCAGTTCGGGCAGACGCAGGGATAATTGCCGAGGCAGTCGATGAAAAATCCGTCCACCGGATAATTCGACGCAATCTCTTTGATCATCGCGATGATATGGGCGCGGAACGGCGAATTGTAGCAGACCGTGATTGCGAATGGCGTCAGTTTTCCGAACGGATCGGTCCCCGGCATATAGTGCGTGGCCCATTCCCGGTGTTCCACGGTTTCCATGGTGCTGATCCCGCCGTTGAGATAAGCCACCAGCGCAATCCCTTTCTTTTTGCAGCAGTCCGCCAGTCGGCCGAACAGATCGTAAGTCAGTGACGGATGTTTGATCCCGATTTTCGTGTCATAATATGCCATACCGACATTGCACCGGGCATGGAACGCCACATAATCCACTCCGCACCGCTTGACCTGATCGGTAAAAAATTCCGGATCGAAATCCTTGCCGACATCCGGGTTTTCCATGTGCGTGTGATTGTCGTAAAACAGTCCGTACTTGACTTGATGCATGATTCAGATTCCTTTCGCGTCTTTTTATGCTATACAATTCGTTTTTTGCATGTTTTTCTGCCGCTTCGGATGGGGACATTTCGTTTTCCGCCCGATACCGGGAAATTCTCCTTAATATATCTTTCCCGTATGAAATTGCAACCTGTTTTTGTTTTTTTTTATTTCTTTCTCAGGTGCGGTGTGTTTCTTCGGGGTGCAGATCTCTCCCGGAATGCAGACACCGGCCCGGACGGAAAAAAACCGAAAAAAAACTGTAATTCAGCTTGTTATTTTCGGATTCTGCACTATAATATCGTCATTCAACCGAACGGAACCGTAGCTCAGTGGTTAGAGCAGGTGACTCATAATCTCCTGGTCGCAGGTTCGAACCCTGCCGGTTCCACCATTTTTATCAAGCATTTATGACTTTCTCGAAAGCCCCGAAAAACGGTTTTTGCCCCGATTTTGCCACACCGAAAGGTCTTTGGGTTCCGGCAGAATGATTCACCGGGTTTTCTGAGAGTTGTTTTCTTTTTCCCAGATGATTTCCTCCAGCGTCTGGAACAAGTGTTCCGGATCCACCGGCTTGGAAAGATGCGCGTTCATCCCCGCCTGAAGCGAACTTTGCACATCTTCGTCGAACGCATTCGCCGTCATGGCGATGATGGGCACGGTCCGGGCATCCGGA
>JAZUCR010000109.1:0-1544 GCA_045639225.1 Victivallales bacterium | reverse complement strand
GACTGATCCTGTTCCGGAAATTTCCCTCGGTCGTGCAATTCCAGGCGCTGGTCGTTGCGCTGGGCGGTGCGGCACTGTGGCTTTCCCGCCCGTTGGCTGAAAAAAAGAAATAAGCAGAGTTATTCGCCGAACCGAAGCGTTGCGAAATGCTTCGGATCCTGCCAGAGCCCGTACATCGCCACCGGCGACGTGGTGCTGTATTCGACCGCCCTGCCTTTGACATGACGTTCCCGGATGACATTCAGACGCATTTCACCGCCGGACGGATTCAGCGTTTTCAGCGGCATCGAGGCGTAAACGATCCAGCGTTTCGGTTGCCGTTTCACGGTCACCTGACAGCCCGGCAGCTGGAACCAGTCATCGAATCCCTGATTGATCCGGCGGGAGCACCAGTGTCCCTCGTCATTGACGATCAGCTGCCAGATGAATTTATCCTTCATCGAAGCAATGTAAAACTCCACGCAGTTGTCTTTCCAGATATCCGTGCTGCCGGTCTTCTGACCCGGCTTGACCAGCGTTTTGTCCATCAGTTTTTCGTCCAGTTCGGCGCGGATGAACAATTTTTCCCCGTTGGAAATCAGCTGAAAACGTCCATCGGCATCCAGTTTATCATAAAACGGAATCGCAGGGATCTGGTGATGAACGGGAGCAGTTTTCCACTGATCTTCGGTCGGAACCGATCCCGGAGCGATCCGGACAGCGGTCATTTTCAATTTTTTGCGCAGATCTTCCTTGCCGAAGAGCAGCTGACGCTGATAGACCATGCCGTCGTAAATATATTTGCGGATCAGCCGGACCGGCTTGGCATAACGGGTGCCGGCGGTTTTCTTTTCCATCACGCCGATCAGTTTTCCCCATTTGGCGATCTTTTCCTCCGTGTAAGCCAGGGTCCACAGTTTTTTCTGCATCTCGAAATCGCCGTGCCGCCACGGACTGACGAAAGAATCCAGACCAGCCTCGATGTTCATCGCTTCGCTCTTGTGCCAGAAATCAGCGAAGATCTGTTCGAGTTCCGTAAAGAACAGTTTCGCCTCTTCATGGGCCGGGCCGTAAAGGATGCGGAAATATTCATCCAGTTCCTTGTCCACGTCCAGATCGGGATTGCGCATCAGCCGATGGAAAATGTAGGTGTCGAGCAGTTTGCGGGTGTGGTTCTGGCTGTGGGTCTCCATGAACATGCCGTCGCCGATCCCTTTCAGCGACTGGACATATTTTTTGATCTGATGGGGATAGGTCTCCACGATGTGCGGCATCGCATTGCCGAAACCGACGCAGTGATAGGTCCACAGCGGAACCTTGTTGCCGGTGATCCGGTGCCAGGTACGGATCTTTTCGATCTCTTTTTCGAATTTGCCCTGATTCAGTCCGACCTTCGGTCCGTCCAGACAGAGCCGGACGCGGACATTGTGCGGAAGTTTCCGGGAGGGGACCTGCCGTTTCGGCGGATAAACCAGCGTGGTGATATATTTGCCGGGGTGTTTTCCGGCAACGAAATCGGCAACCTCGCCGATCACGTCCCAAATCAGCTCGGTGTCATCGGGACA
>JAZUCR010000108.1:0-2412 GCA_045639225.1 Victivallales bacterium | reverse complement strand
GAGATTTTCTTCCAGCGCGGTTCCGGCTGCTTCAGACCGAACAGCAATTCCGGCAGATGATACAGCGGATGTCCGCTCCACGCATGGCAGACGGAACAGCCGCCGGAATGCTGGTCGGTGAAATGTTCCCAGGCGGTGCCGACGCTCAGCATCGGTTCCCAGCCGTGCCGGAGATATTCCAGCGCTTCTTTTTCGAAGTGATATTTCCACGCGGCCTGGATCAGATAGGTCGCCCAGAAGGAACTGGGCAGGGCGATATCGCCGGACAATTCCGATCTCAGGCATGGCAGTATGCGTTTTTCGATCATGGTTTGTTCCGCTTCCGGCGCGATGCCGCTCAGCAGAGCCAGCACCTGGTCGTGGACCGAGGGAACGCCCATCTGACGGCCGCTTTCGTCCAGTTCGGGGACCAGCAGTCCCTCAGCGGGATCGAGGAAGGCTTTGCCGACCCGGAGTTTTTCTTCTTCCAGCCGGGTTTTCAATTCCGCCGCTTCCGCCGCGAATCCGGCCGCTTCCAGCAGGGTCTGATAATGGATCCGGGTGTAGATATACAGCAGGTTCAGAAAAGCGGGCGTGTTGCGTTTCGGCAGCGGCGCCCAGTCTTCGAACAGCCAGAACCGCCGGTCATACCGGATCAGACCGTCATTGCCGCGCTGCCGTTCGAAATAGTCCAGAATGCTTTCCGCCCGCGTTTTGTTTTCCAGAAACAGATCGGTCCGTCCGGTCTGGAACCAGAAATCGTAGAGCGTATGGATCCAGGTCAGACAGTAATCCGGCAGCACCGGGCCGCAGGGTGTGGTGGGCGCATTGGCGAACAGCAGACCTTCCGGTCCCGCCTGTCCGGCAATGGAACGGATGCCCTGTTCGAAGATCCGGGTGTCGCCCGACAGGAAGATCACGTTTTTCGCCTGGATCCGGATGTCGCCCCACCATTGCGACTGTTCGCGCCACGGCGTGTCCACAAAGGCGTCCATGGTGCAGGTCCGCTGGGTATGCACCGAGAGGTCGTAAATCGCGTTGAGCGTGTCGTCGCTGCACCGGAAAGCGCCTTTGACATGGATCGGCGAGACCGCGCTCCGCCAGCTGAAGCGGATCCGGACCGGTCCGGCATGGTTCCGCACGATCAGCACGGCGTAACGGGTGCCCGCGATCTGGAATGTTTCGTAACGGCAGGTTCCTTTTCTCAGGTGGATGCGGCAGCCCGGCGCGGTCAGCGACCCTTCGCGCGGTTTCCCGTCGAATTCTATCCGGTCGTGTTTCAGATAATTCAGGAACAGCAGATCGGCGATGATCCCGTCTTCGCCGCAGCTGTATTCTATCTCAGCGGTGCCGGGCAGCCAGTCCAGACGGCCCAGATCGATCAGGACGGCGGCGAAGTTGCCGTTCCCGGCTCCCGGGACGGTGAAGGACATTTCCGCGCCTTTTTTGGCCGTTTCCGGCAAAGTGTCCCGATACTGGAGCGTGGGAAATTCATCCTGATAAAAATCCGCGAAGAAATTATTTTCCTGAAACGGGATCACGGGAGCGGCGGATGAACATTTTCCGAAGCCGAAAGCAAGGATCGAATCCGGAGCCATCCGTTTTTCCTCCAGCATCTCAGTCGGACGCGACACTAGATTCTGCCACGGCAAAGTGCCCTGCGGACATTCGGTCGGGATCGCCCAGCCGGGCTGCGCGGGGATGCGGTAATCCGTTTCTGCGGTGATCCAGCTGCGGTCGTCGTGATTCAGGTCGATCTCCTCCTGAAATCCCATCTGGATACTGAGGCGGCCGGTGTGTCCGTTGTACGCGGTATTGCGGAACATCACCCAGTCTTTCACATTGGAAACGATGACGGTGCCGTTGTCCCAGCGTGCGGAGCACAGGAAACCCGCGCGGCCCTGATAGGTGTAGGAATAATGGCTGATCCCCGGATTATGGGCTTCCGCGGCGATCCAGTTCTTCCCGATTTTCAGATAAGACAGAATATCCGTCACGTCATAATGCCAGTTTTTCTGATGTCCGCGCAGGGGTCCGCGGCAGACATAGCGGCCGTTGACATAAAGGCGGTAGCCCTGATCGGCGGTGATGACCAGCGGGGCCGCGGAGGGCAGGGCGGTGAGTTCGAAATCGTGCCGGAAACCGGCATAAGCATTCTGGGCGTTGTAAGTAGCCCGGGGCCAGATCCACCGGGCGTCGGGTTCGGGATATATGGTTTTCATGATGTCACGCTGTCTTCAAGTTCAGAGCGGTGATTTTCCGGGTGAAAATCACCGAAGATGTAAAGTAATGGTGAGCCAATTTCAAAACGTTTTGGCTCTTCTTGTTAAAAAGTTGTTTTTTTCAGCGTCAAACCAATTTTGACGCATCGACTGTGATTTTTTCTTGAAAAAGTCACGAAAAATCATGTTTCATGGCATAAACCTCCTTACC
>JAZUCR010000107.1:0-3168 GCA_045639225.1 Victivallales bacterium | reverse complement strand
CACGGGAGTACTTTTTACGCCTTCCCGATCCCCAAATACGGACCGGACAACAGCTGGCCTCAGGAAATATTGCCGGTCCACAACGGTAAAAAAATAGTGTTGCCGAAATGGGATCCGAAATTGAAAAATCCCTGGATCCCGTATCGTCATTCCTGGCAGCCCTGCTGGAGTAACCCGGCAGCGGTCACGATCGCAGTGCAGAACATTCGGGAAAGCCTTGACAAACACCCGGTCGCCCGTCTTCACGGGAAGAGATACCAGGTGGAATTGAGCGTGAATGACAACGGCGGCTGCTGCGAGTGCGCCAATTGCCTGAAGGCGGTCAACGGCAAACGCAATTCCCTGGGCCTCTTGGTTTATTCCCAACTCTACTGGAGCTGGGTCAAAAATGTGGCTCAGGAACTGCAGAAAAGTCACCCGCATGTGCGGATCATCGCCTATGCTTACCGGGAAGTCTTCACTCCGCCCAGTTTCAAGCTGCCCGCCAATGTGATCCCCCAGCTCTGCCGCGAGATTCTGATCGGGGCCCGGGTTCCTTCCGAAAGGGAAAAAATCGAAAACATGCTGAAAACCTGGAGCTCCAAAGCAGAGAAACTCATGCTTTACGATTATCTGGACTCCATCAGTATGCGCAGCGACGGCTATGGTTATGTCTATATGGCTCCGCGCGTCCACATGAAAAGTTACGCCGATATGTTCAAACTTGCTTACCGTTATAAAGTACGCGGCGTCTTTTTGGAAGCATGCAACGATCTGCCCATGTCCGGCCCCACGCTCTACCTGATCTCACGGCTTTACTGGGACATCAATGCGGATCTTGAAGCCCATTTCAGAGACTGGTGCGAACGCGCCGTCGGGAAAAAGGCGGCTCCTTTCCTGATGGAATACTACCGGGAATGGGAACGAATCTGGATGAGTCCGGAAATGGGAAAAACCGCCTGGGGACTTTCCCATCACGCCACTTACATGCCGTTGAATGAAACAGGGACTTATACGTATCCGATTACGGAAAAACATGTGGAGAAATTCGATTCGCTCATGGCGAACGTGGCAGCCAACGCGGAGACTGCGCTGCAGAAACGCCGGGCCGAATTATTCAAACACCTGTGGGAGATGACCCGCAAAAGCATCTTCTGTCTCTATTCCCGTTATTTGCAGCCGGACGGGTCGGTCGCATCCGCCGAAGATGCCGTGAAGCTGATCCGTTCCATTCCCGTCGCCGCCAAAGCGCAGGCGGAAATGCTCAAGGATCCTTATGTGCCGGCAAAATGGAACGAACTTCTCAAGGTCGGGATCTGCAATTTCAGAGGGATCATCCCGTATCTCCGGGATACACGGGTCAAGGCTGCATTGAATGAAGTGCTGAAAAACCGGGAACTGCCTATTCAGCTGCGCGCCTCTCTTGAAATCGTTTCCGGATCCTCAAAATATAAAAACTGCCTTGCCAACGGTTCCTTTGAAAGCAATAAACCCCTGACCTTCCGGGGCAGAAAGAAGACCAGCGTATTGGACGGCACTCATGTTTCAGACGGGAAACTTGCCTACAAAATGCTCAATGACGCGATTCATTTCCACTGCAAAGCCGAATACGGGAAATACTATATGATCATGGTCGATATTTACTCCGAGGTCACCGGCGGAGAAGGCAGACTGGAATTCATTACCAATCCCCGCAGCGGCAACGGGCAGTTCAACACCCAGTATCACCGTTTTCAAGATATCAAGGTGACAAAAGGATGGCAAACCCTCAGCAATACAGTCCATGTTTCCGGTTTCAGAAACGGAAAACCCGCGGATTCTGTCTGGATGTATCTAGGAGCTAAATTCTTCGAAGACGATCAGCCATTATGGATCGACAATGTGCGGATCTACAAGCTGGATTGACGGCCATAATACAGACAAAGAACTTCAGACATAACACTAAAATAGAAAGGACGGAAATCATGCAAAACAACATTATCAACACCTCATCTTTCATACCTCATCTCTCATGCCTGAAGCATAAAACGGCTTGCCGTTTTACACTGATAGAACTCCTCATTGTGATCGCGATCATCGCGATCCTGGCCGGAATGCTGCTGCCGGCGTTGAATCAGGCGCGGGATCAAGCCAAATCCTCTGCCTGTGCCGCCAATTTGAAACAGCTGCATCTGGCCTACACTTATTATGTTTCTGATAACAAGGAATGGAGCCTGGCCGGCGAGGACCTTTCCCGGGTCAACGCAGGATTGTTCGGGGCGGGCAATTATTATTGGGGTCACGCACTGATCGAGGCACAATATTTGAAAGTGGGCAAAATATTTTCCTGTCCTTCGGATATGTGGCCGGATCCGGATGGCAAAGACAAATACAGAATCCAGTACGGTCTCTCTGTGGGTACGTTCGGATGTTATTTTGAGCTGAAAGCCGATCAGCCGGGGATTGTTCCCGCCGTGAAGATCAGTTTTCTTACCAGAAGCAGCTATTTCAACAGTTGTGTATTGATGGCGGATACGGCAACAGCCAACAACCTGAATAACCCCAAGTTTTTTTCCTATCCGGGCAGGACCAGACCGGGATATCAGATCATCAACTACAACAACACTCACAAGTCTTTGTATAAGGGGAACTTAACTTCCACGGATTACGGGATCTACCTGCGGCATAACATGAGTGCGAATTACGTTACGTTTTCCGGTTCCGTCGGTCGGGACAAAAGAGTGGAGAATGTAGGGTATAAAGAGATTTTCTGGCCCCGCGCAAGATATTACTCCACCAGATACGTATGGGAATATATGACGCAGTGACCTGAATCACCGGAGAATCCGTCCGTGAAGGCGGCATTTTGAAAGAGATTATTTATTCCCGGAGCAAATAAAACCGGAATCGCATCCGGACCGACACCGGGGAAAAACTGGATATCGTCAACTCCGGTCTGACTGTTGAAATCATGCCGGGAAACATCAAAATCCTGGAACTTCAATAAAAAAAACAGAGGCCTTTTTATTATTATGGATTTTCAAACCATCCTGTCAGCTGTCTCTCCTGGCAGTCTGCTGATCGTCCATGCGTCCTTCAAACCATGCAAAGCGGCGGGACTCACGCCGGAACAGGTCATTTCCGCCCTGCTGAAAAGGCTGGGACCGGAGGGAACACTCGTGATGCCGACCTTCTCTTACTGTTATTTGA
>JAZUCR010000106.1:0-5448 GCA_045639225.1 Victivallales bacterium | reverse complement strand
CGTTTTTGCCTGGTATGTCGAAACCCCGCTCCCGGCCGGAACCAACGGCAACCAGTATCTCGGACTGGCCAACCATGACCAAAGCTCGGTCTATCTGCGTGCCGACGGCCATGCCGATGTGATGATCATTCCGGAATCGCTCCGCGGCAAGAATCAATACAAAAGAGAATTTTATCCGAACGGCGAGAATTCCGTAAAGGAAATGGAATAAACAACAGGAGGGAACGAACATGAAAACGACTTTGATTGCGGCAGGACTTTTACTCGGAGGACTGGTGTTTGCCGAGGCTGATTTTGGGAAAATATATGCGGAAGCGGGCAAAGCGGCAAAGGCGAAGGATTTTGCCGCCGCCGAAGCGAAATACGGGGAAGCAGCCGATGCGGCGAAAACTTCGCAGCAGAAATGCCAGGCGATCCTGGGCAAATTCCAGGCAATCCGGGCGCAGAAAAAAGTCGGTGATGCGGAAAAGTTTGCCCTGAAAGCGGTCGAAGAAGACGAAATGCTGAAAAATCCGGAGATCCGTCTGATCCTGAATACCGTCGCCGGGACTCTGCTGTGGTGGCCGAAGCGGAATGACTACGCCATGACCCTGCTCCAGCAGGCACAGAACTGTCAGGCTCCGAAAGGAAGCAATGTCTACTACCAGACATTCTACTATATGGCCCATCTCTACAACAATAAAAAACAGCAGCAGGCCGCGATCGAAGTGCTGGAGAACAATGTGCTGAATGTCAAAGAGCAGCATCCGGCAAACCACTATACCTCGAATATGCTGTGCGGTGGGATCTATGAAAAAATGGGCAAAAAAGATGAAGCTCTGAACCATTACAAAGCGGCTTTGGAAGCCGCGAAAAAAGTGAAATATAAATTCGACTATTCCCCCGCGGAAAAGGCGATCGAAAGGCTGAGCAAATGAAAAAACTGATCCTGTGTCTGGCAGCGCTGGCAGCTTTGACCATATCCGCGGCGGACATCACGCTGGCGCAAAACGGTCAGGCGAAAGCGGCGATCGTCATCCCTGCAAAAGCAAAACCGATTGTAAAATTCGCAGCGAAAGAACTGGCGGAACATCTGAAACTGATGACCGGAGCCGAATTCCCGGTCGTCAGCGAGGCCGGCTCCGGCGTGAATTTTTATCTTGGTTTCGGGAAAGCCGACGATTTTGCTCCGGATGAATTTGTGATCAAAGCCAAAGGCAGCCGGATCGATATTTACGGAAAAGATACCCCGAAACGGGTCGAACTGTTCAATTATTTCTACGACAATCCGGACAAAGGGAGTTTGCGCGGCGTCCATAATTTCCTCGATTCGCTGGGCGTGCGCTGGCTGGCGCCGGGCAAAGACGGCGTCTATGTGCCGGTCCGCAAAATCCTCCGGATCCCGGAACAGGAAAAACGCATCAAACCGCATTTTCCGGACCGTCAGATCGCCGACGCCTGGAATTTCATGAAATACCCGGACGCCAAAGAATATGCGAAAAACGTCGGCGACCTGTTCCTCTGGGGCATCCGCAACAACGTGTCCACCCGCAACATGGTCAACGGCTGTCACTCGGAACGCTCGCTGGGACTGTTCAAAAATCCGGAATGGCTGAAACATACCTCGGCCCACCAGATGATGAAGAACGGCAGCCGCAATCCGGGATATTCCTGCTGGACCGATCCTTACACCAAAGAAGTCTGGATGCGGGCGATCGACGGCTATTTTTCCGGCAAGACGCCGCAAGAGTGCGGCTTCGATATCAAGGGATACCTTCATTCCAAATGGCCGAATCCCTTCATTGCACCGAACGAGTTCATGATCGACCCGATGGATCACAGCACGAGCAATGACGGCCGCTGCTGGTGCGACCGCTGTCAGGAATTCAGAAAAAAACACCCTTGCGAGGACGATACGGAAATCATCTGGCAGGTGATCGGCGATATCGCCGACCAGGTCAATAAAAAATATCCGGGATGCTATATCAGCACGCTGATCTATCCGCCGAAAAGAGCCATTCCGCAGACGATCCGGAAACCGAAAAACATCCGGGTTCGGATCTGCATGCCGGGTGCGAGATGCCTGCTCTATCCGGAAAAACAGAAAAAGGATATGGACCTGCTCCGGAACTGGGGAGATTTCCTGGGACCGAAAAACATTCCGCTGTGGGTGTATCAATGCAATGCATCCTTCGGCAACTATATGCCGGGGATCCCCGATCTTTACCCGCATCTCACCGCGAAATTCATCCGGACGGTCCAGCCGCTCTGCGCCGGCATGTTTTGCGAAAACCACAACATGACCCACACCTACCGCAACCTGGACATGTATATTTTCATGCGTCTGATCTGGGATCCCGAACGGGATGTGGACAAAGAGCTGGATGCGTATTACAACTTGTATTACGGACCGGCTGCGGCCCCGGCCAAAGAGCTGTTCACCCGGCTGGAAAACAACTGGCTCAAACTGGACCCGATCATTTACTCCGATCCGAAAAACCAGGCCGCGCTCGGTGCGGCGAGAAAAGATGCCGACACCGCCCGGACCCAGGCTTGGAGCAAGGTCTACGACAGTACCGAAATGAAAAAGATCGATGCGCTTATGAAGAAGATCATCGAACTGTCGCCGAAAGGTTCCGTCTATGCCAAACGCGCCGGACTCCTTCAGAAATACCTGATCGACGTGATGAAAGCAGAACGCAGTCAGGTCATGGATAAGGAAGAAAAGCGGGAACAGCTTAAATTGAACGCACCGAAAACGCAGGCCTCGGATTTCCCCGCCGACGGGGAATGGGAAAAGGCTCAGACTTTCAAACTGATCTCCGCCGAGCGGCTCGGTCCGGCGTTGACTGCATCCGGATCTTTCCGTCTGCTGGCGTCCGACAGCACACTGTTCATCAAGGCCGAACTGGACGAACCGAAGATCGCTTCCAGCCTGACCGACAAGCGGCATAAGGTCGGCAATCAGGACATCTGGAAAGACAACTGCATCGAACTCTTCTTCTTTGCGGAAAAGAGCAAAAAATTCTGGCAGATCCTCATCAACGACAACAACGCCTGGAGTTCGCAGACCAAAGGCCGGGTGCTGACCCGCTGGGAACAGGTCAAAGGCCTGAAACTCCGGACCCGGCGCTCGGATTCCGGCTGGACGGCCGAGATCGCCATCCCGCTGAAAGCGCTGAAGACCGATAAAACCGATCTCCGGTTCAACTTTACCCGGGAACGCAACGTCAAGGGGGCGAAGACCGAGTTTTCCACCTGGTCGCCGCTTGCCATGATCGGCAACTGGCACTCTCCGGATAATTACGGAACGGTGGTTTTCGAATAACGATCCCGGACGATCATCCACAGCACTTGGCCGGAAGGAAAGGTCCGGTCAAGTGCTTTTCGCGATAAAACGACCTGCCGAGCGGCAGCAAAGGGAAATTGAAACATGCAAGATTTTATCACCAGAACCGAAAAAATCCCGTTCTACCGGAACTATGATATAATTGTTTCGGGAGGCGGCGTTGCCGGGATCGCAGCTGCGCTCGCAGCCGCCCGGGAAGGCAAGAAAGTCCTGCTCATCGAGAAAAACTGCATTCTCGGCGGACTGGCCACTATCGGACTGATCAACTTGTTCGTTCCCCTGTGCAACGGACGCGGGAAGCAGATCATTTCCGGCATGGCGGAAGAACTGCTGAAGCTCTCCATCCGTTACGGATATGACACCGTGCCGCCCGAATGGAAAAACGGCGAGCCGGAAAAACCCACCGAAGCCCGGTATGTGACCCGGTTCTCCCCCTGGATCTTCGCGATCGCCCTGACCGATCTGCTGACCGCATCCGGCGTGCAGATCCTTTTCGACACCGTCGCCACGGATGTCATTATGAACGGGCGGACCTGCGAAGGTCTTCTCATTCACAACAAATCGGGACGTTCCTACTGCACGGCTTCGGCATACATTGACGCAACCGGCGATGCCGATCTGCTGTTCCGGGCGGGCGTCCCCACCGTCCAGGGAAAAAACTATTTCACCTATTTCGGCTTCGGAGCAACGGCCGAATCCTGCCGCAAGACAGCGGAAACCGGAAATTTCGCCAGTCTAAATGCCAGAGGAGTCCATGGCGGGATGATCGATCTTTACGGGCACAACCAGCCGGATGATGTGCCGCTGTATTCAGGAACGAACGGCGACGATGTTTCCGATTATCTGATCCGCAGCCAGCGGCTCATGTTCGAGAACCTGAAGAAAGAGCCGTTGAAATCGCGGGAAATCCTCTCCATTCCGATCATGCCGCAATTCCGGACGACCAGACGGATCGACGGCAACACGACCGTGAAAGAAAGCGATGCCTACCGGCATTTCGACGATTCGGTCGGAGCGATCTGTGATTTCGAGCGACGGGATTTTCTCTATGAAATCCCTTACGGTGCGCTGGTGCACGAAGGATTCCCGAACCTGATCACTGCCGGACGGTCCGTCTCGGGCGAAGGTTATGCGTGGGATGTTCTCCGGGTGATCCCCCCGGCAATCGTTTCGGGCCAGGCTGCCGGCCTCGCGGCGGCCCAGTCGATCGATTCGGGAAAAGGACTGGATTCCCTCCCGGTCGAGCCGCTTCAGCGCGCCATGGCAAAAGGAGGCAATCAGATCCATTTCGACGACGCACTGATCCCGACCGGCAAAAAGGAAGTCGCCGATTCCCATGCCGACATCGGACATATCTGACCGAGGCTGAAAGGCACCTCATCCTGACAGATCGAATGAAAGAATGAAAACATTTTCAGAACAATAAAAAAGGAAGCACCAAATGAAAACTTTTTTGCGGAATTCAGCGGCAGGATTGATCTGCTGTCTGGGAATCATCGTTTCAGGGGCGGATCTGACTTTCGACGATGCCGAGATCATCGTCCCCCCGAAGTCCACCTTCGCGGCGGAAATGGGAGCCAAGGATCTCCAGTATCACCTGAAGAAAATGACCGGCGGGAAATACCCGATCCTGGCCAAGCCGTCGGGCAAGTCCGAAACGTTGATTTACGTAGGAGATCAGCCCGCCGCGGCCAAAGCAGGATTCTCGCTGAAAGGGATCAAAAAAGAGGGGTTCATCCGCGGCACCGCGGGCAAAAATCTGTATATTCTCGGCGATGACGACCCGTTGACCGGCTTCAAGAGCCCGCACTACATCTATTTTCTGACCCAGCGCCGCGGCACCATGCACGGGGTCTACGATTTTCTGGAAGAGCAGGGCGTGCGGTGGCCGGTTCCCGGACAGAAACATGAATTCATCCCGAAGAAGAACGCCATTACGGTGAGTTCGGCCCGGAAAACCGATGCTCCGGTCTTTTCGGAGCGCAATCCGACCAAGATCTGGAGTTTCACGCGCGACAATCTGGATAAGGATGTTTATGTTCAGGATATCGACGAAGTTATCATGTGGGCGCTCCGCTCGCGCTGCAGCAATATCCGCGGCATCGCCTCCGGCTGCCACA
>JAZUCR010000105.1:0-8546 GCA_045639225.1 Victivallales bacterium | reverse complement strand
AGGAAACCGGGGTCGCCGGAACTCAGATGTTTGGATTCGTACAGGGAAAACGCCCCGATGTCGCCGATCGTGCCAGCCAGCCGTCCGTGATAACGGGCGCCGTAGGCCTGGGCGCAGTCTTCGATCAGCAGCAGATGATGCCGTCTGGCCAGTTCCATGATCGGATCCATGTCGCAGGGCGTGCCCGCCAGATGCACCACGATGATCGCCCGCGTCCGGTCCGTCACGACTTTTTCGATGGTCTCCGCGGTGATGTTGTAAGTATGGGGATCGACATCGGCAAAGACGGGGATCAGGTTTTGGTACAGCACGCCGATCAAACTGCCGATATCGGTAATCGGCGAGGTGATGACCTCATACCCTGGTTCGATCAGACCCGCGCCGACCGCGGCATGGAGCGCTGCGGAGCCGGAACTGCAGCCCGCGCAGTATTTCACCCCGAAATAGTTTTTGACCGTTTCGCAGAACTGGCCGATCTTGTAACCGCCCCAGTAGATCAGACTGCCGTGGTCGAAGCAGTCCTTCACTTCGGCCAGTTCGGCTTCTCCGTAACGTTTCCCGGTGCCGAACGGAGTGGTCCGGATCGGCGTTCCGCCCAGAATAGCAAGTTTATCTTCCATGGAAAATCCTTTCATGATTTTTGAATGCGATGGCGGAAACCTGTGTTTCCGTCAGTTTTCCGTATTCCAGTTTGCTGAGCTCGGAACCGATGCAGAAGAACGGCGCGTGACTGCCGAACAGGAGCCGGTCGGTGCCGAACACGTCCACCACGAACGCCAGTGCGGGGAACGTCTCCGCAAAGGCGATGTCCGCATAGAGGTTCGGGGCGGTGAAAGCCTTGAATTCGCCCGCATACGCATTCAGCGCAATGAACGGACTGTCCGGGAACTTCTCCGCCAGAGCGTTGATCTCGGCCACAGGCACCGGCGGCACTTTGCACAGCGGATGCTGGCCCCGTTCGTCTTCCTCGCGGATCACGATGACCGGAACGATCTTCTTCAAGGTCAGGGCACCGATCATTTCCAGAGCGTCCGGCGACAACAGGGAATACTGATGATAGTTCGGGTGCAGAACTGCAGCCGGTCCGGAGACCTCCCGCCACAGGCCGAAATCAGGCCGCACAGCCGGGACCGGGATCAGTTCCGGGTGGTCCTCGCAGGCAGCAGACAACACGTCGTTGGCCCCATAAACATTCATGGCAAAGGGCGCTTCCAGCGAACGCACCAGTCCGCCGGAAATGCCGGCTTGACTGAGCGCTTCGCACAAGCGCGCCGGATTTTCCAGCGGCAGACGCCGGAACGGCCACCGGCCGACCGAAAGATTCACATCGAAGACTTGATTCATTTGAGCAGCTCCACCGCATTGGCATAAAGGATTTTTTCGAGTTCGGCCGAGGAGAGCCCGGCATCCAGTACTTTGTGGAGCTGGCAGCCGAAATCCCGGCAGGGCGCATCGGAGCCGTAGAGCAGACGATCCGCGCCGATCCGTTTGACCGCATACTGCAGGAAACCGTCTTCCGGCTGCCCGCCGGACGTATCCACGTAAACATTCGGCCTATCCGCGATCATTTCCACGCCGCGGTAACCGCAGCCGCAGAGGTGAGCCATGACGATCTTCACGTTCGGATACCGGGCGGCAAGCTCCGCGATGTCGGATGGATCGGATTCGTTGGGATATTTCTGCGTGGTTTTGAACCAGCAGTGATGCAGCAGCGGACGATGATATTTTTCCAGTTCCTCCATCAGCGTGTTCATCAGCGGACTGCGGCAGCAGAGCGAAATTTCAAGTTTCACGCCCTTCATGCCGGGAACGGCGAAACAGCGGGCGAGCTCGGCCCGGATGAACGCCGGATCGAGGGCGGGATTCATGAAACAGAAACCGTCGGCGAAACCGGCATGCGCCTGCACATCCGCGATAGTGTCGTCATTGATCTCGCGGATCTGTTCGGCGGTCGGGGTCTCGCCGTAGCGCAGCACATCGCCGAGCAGCAGGATCCGCCCGATGCCGTGCCGTCTGGCTTCGCCGTAAAGATCGCGCGAACCGGCTTTGAAATTATGCGTATGGATGTCGAAAATCATTTCTTCCCGCCCCCGATTTTCCAGCTGGCCACATTTTCCCGCTGGATGAAATAGATCCGGTCGCCGAGGATCGCGCCGCCCGCGGAAAGGTGCCACGGCGTTTTGGCAGCGGCGCGCGGTTCGCCGGTTTTCGGATCGATTTCGTAAATGGTCCGGCCGCACAGCAGGAACAGCCGTTTGCCGTCCGGGGTTTTCAGCAGCGGATTGCGGTTCACCGGACCCCCCTGCAGGTCGAATTGACCGTCCAGGGTCCAGTTCTCCTTATTGATGCGGAAAAGCACCCCGTTCGGGGTCGCGGCGAAGATCCAGGGGCCGAATTCGCGCACGCCGAAAATGTGGCGGATTTTCGGCAATTTCAGGGAGCGGACCACTTTGCCGGTTTTCCAGTCCATCCGGAAGACGGTCGCGGCTGTTGCCTGCTGATGTCCCCCGCCGGGCGCGTCGATGCTGGTGCCGCCGACCAGGTCGCCGTCCGCCTGGAAATACATGTCATAACAACTTTCGCCGGGCAGCCAGTCGCTGATCTGGCGGGTCTTGCCGGTGTTGGAATCCCAGATTCCGAATCCGCCGCCGACCATGCCATAGTTGGCGAAACCGGCAATTACCACCTCGCCCGAGAACGGATGGACCGCGATCGCGCGGGGCCGGGCGATCAGGTTCGACCAGGCGCCGAGGATCTCCGGATTGGCGGCGGTCTTCTGCTCTTTCGGCTGCTGCCTCGCCTGTTTTGACAATTCCATGCCGATGATGGCGAACATGTTTTTGGAATTTTTGTTTTTATTGGCGCGGACGTTGAAGGAAACGGGGAACTCACCGGCTTTGAGGTCGAAGGGACCGAGATTCTGCATCTTGCCTGGCTGCCGGATCGCCTGCTGGGTATTGTGCTGGAATTCTTTGCCGCCGGCTTCGATCGTGACCGTGCCGTAGGAATTGAGCTCGAGAAACTGCAGATTCAGGAACCAGCGGCCGGCGGCTGGCACTTTCAGATTCGTCCGGAATTCATTGTCGTCATCGCCGGACGAGGCAAAAAGAACGCGCCCGATCTGCAGGGCGCGCCAGAGTCCGTTCCGGGTAAAATCGTTTTTCAGCAATTCGGAAAACGGGACTCCGAAATTTTTCGGCCGGGGATCGACATAGGAAACAGGTTTGGCGGGATCATATTCCCACATGCGTCCGCCGGCGTATTCTCCGGCATACAGTTTGCCGTTGAAAGGGGCCATGTTACAGAAATTGCCGCCGCCGACCCGCGGATTGAATCCCAGATCGGTGATTTTGCCCGAGGCCGGGTCCAGACAACCCAGATGATGGGGATGCGAACTGCTGAAATAGATCTTGCCGTCCGGTCCCGCCGCCAGGGAAGTCAGGTTCAGACCGCCGGAGACATAATCGAATTTGATGATCCGGGGTTTGCCGTCGGCTTCCCGGATCTCGATCTCGCGTTTGTCCATATCGTAGCGCGCCACCGAGGAGCCGTCGTCGAACGCCGGCAGACTGTTCTGGTATTTGACGCTTTTGACCGGGTCGGTGCGGGGAAAACGCACGCCGGTTTCGATGATCTTGCCGCCGAGACATTTCACCGAAAACGAATAGAACATGGCATAAACGCAGCCGTCGGCGCCGGGGACCACATGGGCGGTGCCCAGTTTCCGGAGTTTTTCCGGCAGCAGCTGGGTGCGTTTCCCGGTTTTGGGATCATAGGCGATGATATTTGCGCGCGCAGTCCCAATCCCCGCATAGACGAAACCGAGCTTGTCCACCGCAAGCCACGAACAGTAATGCTCTTTGGGGTCCATCCGCCCGAGTTCGCTGGATTTTCCGGTCTCCGGATCCACCACCGCGAACTGGCTTTCCGGATATCCGCCCAGATAAACTTTTCCGTCCGGCGCGGTCGTGGCGCAGAGGTTGGAGCGGGGACACTTGCCGCTCACGGTGACCTTGCGGGTGTAGAGGTCGAAGATATGGATCTTTCCGCCGATGCCGTAAACGAATTTGCCTTTGTCGGTCAGCACGCCGCCGAAGATGTCGCCGTGCGTGTTTTTGCCCATGAAATGCTGCTCGGTTTTCCCGGTGGTCAGGTCGGTGACCAGCAGATACGCATCGCCCTCGTCGCCCGGGTTGCAGAGAATCATTTTCCGTCCGTTTTTATCGGTCCACGCGATCAGATTGCGGACCTCGGCGGAGGCAATGCCGACCCCGTAACGTTCGAATCCGGTCGTGACCGGCTGGGGCGGACGCTCGACCAGCGCCGGATTTTTGATTTTGACGCCGATCGGCTGTCCCGGACCGCGCCTGCCGCAGAAGAACACCAGCCGCACGACAGGCGAGGTCTCCGGCGCCTTGACGTCTTTTTCCAGATAAAGGACTTTGCCGCCGCCGCTGCCGGGGGTGAAGACGAGTTTTTCGCCTTGCGTCAGATCCTGCCGGGTGCAGAACGAGGCTACGATCCGGTTTTCCGCATCGTAGCATTTCAGATAAAAACTGTCGTTCTCAGCATGATTGTCCGTTTTGACTTCCATGGCGATGCTTTTGCCGGGCAGCAGGAACGGCCGCACTTCGACGTTGGAAATCAGATACTGGTATTTTTCATATTTGACTTCGGCGTTGAGTTCGATTTCGCCCTGTTCCGAGTTCAGAACCGCTTTCGGTTTGGTTTTCGGGATGCTGGCGCCGATGACCCGGTAGAACTTGAGCGGACCGAGCTCCGTCTGCGGTTCGGGCGAGACCGAGGATTTTCCGGCATCCGGGATCAGCTCGATGCCGCGGATATTCGCCTGAAAATCCGGTGCGGGACCTTTCCGGCAGAAAAAGAAAACCAGCGAGGTGATTTCCGAGTCGGGATCGCCTTTGACATCATTCTGGATGAATTTCACTCCGGCGCCGGATTTTCCGGGCGTGCAGATCATGGTGTTGGGGTCGGAAAGATTGGCGTGGGTCACGAACGAAGCCACGATCTTGCCGGCCTTGTTAAATGCCTTGATGTAGAAAGCATCCGCGGGATGGTAATTGGCGGACACGACGAATTTCAGACTGTTCCCCATGAGCTTGAACGGCGCGGTCGTGATCCGGGCGATGAGATAACCGAATTTGCCGCTGTAAGTCACCTGCCCTTTGAATTCGGCCGACTGCTTGTCGGCGCCAATCACGGCAGAAGAGCTGCCGCCTTTTTCCGTAAGGTAGCAGCTGGATTTTTCGAGCTGGACTTTATCCGCCGCGCCCAGGATCGATCCGGCGAGCAGAACGAACGTTCCGACTGCCGTAAACAGAGATTTTTTTACCGTCATTTCATGGATTTTTGAAAAGTTCATTTTCATCTCCTTGTCTGAAGCTGGGGATCAGACGATCTCGAGCTGGTATTTTTCCGGCAGCGGGGGCAATTCCGGAGCGGGGTCCTGCTGATACCAGAACGCCGTGGCGGAAATATCATCCTGCAGCGGATAATATTGGTTACTGCCGTTTTCCCCCAGATGCCAGCCCAATGCCTGGATGGTCACTTTCAGTTTCTTTCTGAACCGGATCGGATCGCAGACATGCCAGCGGTACAGACCGAACCGCTGCTGGGAAACATACAGTCCGTCCGGCCGGATCACCTGCGGCATACCGGCATAGGCGGTGGAAAATTCGAAATACTGCCGGGTCCCCTGCTGGTTCGGGGCTTCGAAACCGTAAGAACCGCAGAAATAATCCTCGGTCCCGGTGCCGCAAATGGTCGGGAACTGGTCATCGTCATCGATATAAAATTTGATCTCGCCCTCGCCCCACCAGCCGCAGTTGTTCACGCCCCACGCCAGATAGGTGCCTACATAGTGGCCGACGGAACGGATCCCGTCGGCGACGGTGACCACATCCTTGTATTTCAGCGGATTGAAACGGCGGAAGCTGCAGCAGAAATAAGCGCAGTCGTCCGGCACGTCCGTGAGCGTGTAGTCGATCTGGTAATACAGCACGAAGTTGGCCGCATCCAGATTGGTGATGGTGACCCGGCAGTGTTTCCGGAACGGCATTTCCCAGTAGCAGTTGAAGGCGCATCTCGGATTGTAGGTGACCATCAGACTGTTGAGCGGGGAATAACTCTTCTGCGGCCACGCCATGGCGAAGAAATCGCAGACCGGACATTCGATGGCGGGACGTGTTTCGTTTTCATAATAGACCCGCAGAATGTAAAACCGCTGCTGGCGTCCGTTGAAGGTCATCCAGATATGCTGGATCGCGCCGGAGCCGTCGATATCCGCCAGCGTGAAGGTTTCGCCCGGCTGGACCACGATGGATGGGGAGATCTTCCAGCCCTGTCCGAGATCACCGGCGTGGTTTTTGCCGGTCCCTTCGGTTGCCATGCCGCCCTTGCCGGGCTCGCCGGTGAAATTTTCCGCCGAGATCGAACGGGTCTGCGCATTGGAAAGACGGGAGAGATTGCCCGGATTCATGCCCAGGCCATTGAAACTGCCGATATGGTTTGACGAGCTCATAATCAGACTGCCTCCTGTTTATTCCGGCCGCCGCATCAGTTTGTCCCGAGGGGCGAGCGGACGTTCCAGACCGTATTCCATAATGGTTTCCAGCATCCGGTAGGCCACTTCCAGTTTGTTTTCGAACGGTTCGATTTTCAGCGCGGCCGCCTCGAAAGTCATGGTCACGGCACCGGTCGCCATGCTGACGGCGTCATTGATGTCGCACTGTATGCTGTAGGCTTCCTCGCCGTAATTCAGCACCCGGCCGATCTTGTCCGACCAGAGTCGGTTGAGCGTATGGACCGTCTTGTAATTGCCCGGATAATTGATGATCGTGGGATGCACGAAATGGGGAGACTCGCGCGCCGAATGGAGGTTGACCATGCAGTCGATCCGTTCTTCGTGCGCGATTTTGAGAATGGCTTTGGCTTCGTTGGAAATGATGTTGCCGGGCGCGGAATCCAGCTGGATGTTGACCCCTTCGAAATTGTAGTAAGTGCCCAGCTGGTCCACCTGGTCCATCGGCAGCGGGAAATGTTCTTTGAGATCGGGCCAGACCAGATATTCGCCGTTTTTGAGCCGCGTTTCGATCGGACCGTAATCTGCGGGCGAACAGCCCATCAGACAGTCCGGCGCGAAACTGCGGCCGTCCATGTTCACACAGGGCAGCAGGACGATCCGGTAATGCTGCGCCAGCTCGACCAGATGAGGATTGGCCTGGCCGCGGCGGTCCTTGCCGGTTTCCAGCAGCGAAATGAAGTTGCTCAGGGTCATGACCCCCTCGGTCTCCTCCGCATGGATCCCGGCGATGAACATCAGAGTCTGCTGTTCGGTGTTGCTGTAATATTCCGGGTGTCTGCTGCCGGTGAGGCTGGGCCAGTTCACTTTCCGCTGCGGGAGTTTTTTGCCGTAGGTGACTGCGTAAACCGGGAAACCGCCGGGCGTATGGGTCAGAATCTCCACATGGCCCTTTTTGACGGCATTGACATCCTCGATGATCTCCGGGACACGGACACGCCACCATTCTGCGGGACGGTCGTAAGTGTGAGCCACTTTCCGCGGAGTCAGATTTTTGCACAGTTCACGGTAATCATTCATTTTCGATTCTCCTGATTTGCATATGGACGATTCAAAATTGATTTCTGCCTGCTGCATTACTCCGGAAAAGGTACGGTGCAAGTATGGTTTCAGGCACAGACTGTATGGTTTTGCGCAAACGGCAGAATACAGGCTGCGGTCCGCGGAACGATCAGCGGCGGATCATCATGTAATAACCCCACTTCCCGGCAGTATAGCCGGTTCCGTCGGGTTTTTTCGTGAGTTCCTGGTTGGACAAAGAGGCGACATGGGCGTCGGCCCAGGATATCACCATCACGGAACTTTTGGAGTGGCGCCCGAGCGGAGCATCGCTGGCATAAAGCAGGGTGGATTTGTCCCGGTTGGTCGCACCGAGCAGATCATTGCATTCGCCGATGATCAGCGAGTCGGACGGTCTGGTGATCTGATTGGGTTTGGTGATCAGCCAGCCGGCAGCCGGGGCGCCGTATCCCAGCACCTGCTTGGTCCCTTCGCTGTTCAGCCCCTGACCGTATGAATAAGCATAACCGCCGCCATGGGCCTGGGTTTTGGTATTGGTCAGGTCGGCAAAAACGCTTTTGCCTTCCGCAGTCCACGCGGGACATGCAAACGGGCCTTTCCGGATGGCATCCCGCATAGTGAGATAGTGGTCGGCCTTAATCCCGAGATATTCGGCAAGGGACATCTTCCAGGAACAGTTGCCGGCATCGTTGTAATAACCAGTTTTATAGCCATGCGCGAACACCGGATAAATATCGGCATCGTTGACATACTGGGCAACCCCGAGCCCCAATTGTTTCAGATTGCCGGTGCAGGAAGTCTGTTTGGCCCGTTCCCTTGCCGCGTTCAGCGCCGGCAGCAGCATACCGGCCAGAATCGCGATGATCGCGATCACGACCAGGAGTTCTATCAAAGTAAAATTCAATGCGGTGGAGCGGACGGTCCG
>JAZUCR010000104.1:0-3413 GCA_045639225.1 Victivallales bacterium | reverse complement strand
GATGCGCGAGGCCATCGCCGGGAACTGGTTCAGCGGACAGGAGAGGATCTCCGAAAGCACGCCGTCGATCCGGCAGCGGATGGAAACATTTTCCTCGCCCGGCTCGATATGGATATCGCTGGCGCCGAGCTCGATCGCCTGGTTGAAAATATCGTTGACCAGCCGCACGATCCGGGCTTCGCCGGCCATCGTGCGCAGAGCGTTTTCGTCTTCGGCGTCGATTACCTGTTCTTCCTCTTCTTTTTCCAGATTCAGCATCTGGCTGAAGAGACGTTCGAGAAGACTGCGGCGGACCAGACGGAAAGCCGAGCCGGTATGCCAGTTCTTCCGGACCAGAAACGCCATCTGGTCGATCCTGTAGGGATCGGAGACCAGGAAAAGGATTTTTTCCTCGTCCCATTCGAACGGGAGACAGAGATTGGTATTGAAGAAATCCAGCTTGCCGCCGGGATAGGGGTCCGGCGCGCTGATCTCTTCTTCATCGCTCCGTTCCAGACCGAAGGCTTCCGCGTAGAAAGCGAGCAGCTCGTTTTCCGTGAGACTGCCGGAATTGACCAGCCGGCGGTCCTGGTCGACCGCATCCGCCGGAGTCGGCATCTCTTCGTAATCCGGCACTTTGGTCCGGATCAGTTCCACGAGTTTTTTGCGCGGATCGCTGTAATTATTTTTTGTTGGGATAGACGGTTCCATCGATCCAGAAATCCTTTCTTCCCAGCAGCGGGGTGCGGACGGCAGGCCGTTTTTCGCCGGTCGTCTGGTCAAACTTGTTCAGGGCTTCGATCGCATCGTTGTAGCGGCGGATCATGTCTTCGAGTTCGTTGCGCTCATTGATGATGTAGCCGGTGATCAGCACCAGGATTTCCGAACGTTCCACACTGGCATCGGTCGACCCCAGCAGACGGTTGATGATCGGAATGGAATTGATCACGGGAACGGAACTGAGATTGTCGTTGATTTTTTCCTGGATCAGACCGCCGATGATCATGGTGCGTCCGTTGGCGATCGTCATCGCGGTGTTGACCACGCGCTGGTTGATGTACGGGTTTTCGATATTCGGATCGGGATTTGCCTGAACGGTGGACAATTCCTGTTTCACTTTCAGAGCAATCAGATTGGTGCTCGTGACTTGCGGGGTGATGGTCAGGATGATACCCGTATCCTGATAGACATAGTTCTTGTTCATTTCACCTGCCGATGAGGTGGAGGTGAAGGATTGGGAGATGACCGGGACGCGGGTGCCGACGTTGATGGATGCCTGCGTATGGCTGGACACCAGCAGCTGCGGACTGGAGATCACTTTGATATTGCCGTTGCCGGCCAGTGCCTGCACATAACCGAACCGGTTCTTCGGGTTTTTCGGATCTTCCAGCAGGGCGCTGAAACCGCTGCCGCTGACGGTGCCGGCTTCCGTGGTTTCCGGTTTGGTAATGTTGGCATAATTGGTGCCCAGCAAGGTGTCGCTGTTTTTGCCGTTATTGGCCAGGGCGGAAAATTCCAGTCCGAATTTGGTGGATTCGGTCAAGGTGACTTCCACCACCAGAACCTGCAGCAGAACTTGTGCGGGAACTGCATCCAGCCGGTTCAGCAGTGCTTTGATCGAAGCGTAGGTCCGCGGTGTGGTGCGGATCACCAGCCGGTTCAGAACACCGTCGGCAAATACCCGCACCGGCGTGCTGAAGACGTTGGATTTCATATCCGTCTGCGTGCTTTCCGCCCGGGTGACCGCATTGTTCGCATTACGGTTGTTGGTCCGGGTGTTGGTGGTCCGGGTATTGGCATTCCGGTTCGATGCCGTCGAATTGATCGTGTCCGTCCGGCTGTTTCCGGTATTGGTGTCGATCGTGAGACTGGATCCCTGCATGTCGTAGATCATCGCCAGCGACTGGGTCAGGTTGACTGCTTTGCTGTTGCGGACCTTGTAGACGAACACCCGTTCCTGATCCAGCGAATCGGTATTGTCCAGCAGGTCGACCCATTGTTCGATTTCCCTGATCGCTTCATCGGTTGCGGCCGAGATCACGACCACCTGAAGCCGGTCAACGCCGGTGACCTGGACTGAGCCGGGCTGTTCCGCCCGGTCGGTTTTCTGATAGACATTGAACCCGAGCACGGGCAGGACTGTAGTCAGTTCTTCCGCCAGTTTGCTGGGCAGAATATTGCGGCACGGGATCACTTTGCGTTTCCAGCCCGCTTTCCCCGCCATGTCCAGGTGTTCCAGCACCTGCTTGACTTTCGGCATGTTGGCACGGTCGTCGGCGATCATCACCGCATTCGGACGGGTCAGTTCCACACAAATCGCACTCATGCTCAGGAATGGACGGATCTGCTGGGCAGCTTCTTTCGCAATGGTGTTTTTCAGCGGATAATAGAGCAGTTCACCGGAACCGTCCTGGGAGAAACGCGAATCCGTTGCACGCGAAATCTTCGCAAGGGACATGATCCGAAGCAGGGTGCCGTCGACGATGACGCCCGCGCCGGAAAGACTCAGCATCTTGTCGAACGTATTCCACAGATCCTTGCGGGACATCTTCTGGTCGATATTCAGCGTGACATTGCCGCGGAGATCGCTGTCCGCGAGGAAATTGAAGCCCAGCGCATCGGCGAAGGACGGCAGCACGTCCAGCAGCGGGGCGTTGTTGAAAATCAGATTCACTTCGATTTCCTCATCGCCGTTCAGGATGATGAAATCATCGTAAAAATGCAGGGCGGCTTTCGGTTTTTCCTTTTTCGGCTGAATGGCGGTCGTCCCGATCTTCTGGATTTTATCAGCCCGTTCCTGAATGATCTCCTTGGGTGCGTTTTCTTCCTTTACCAGTTCCTGGTCGATCGTTTCCGGAGCCTGTTTCTCGGTTTTTTTGTATTTTGCCTTTTCATCCTGCAGGAAAGCAAACCGTTCCCGGTCTTTTTCTTCCTGGGTCTTTTCCTTCGGTTCTTCCTTTTTGGTTTTTTCTTCCTTGGGCGGTTCGTCATCCAGCCAGCCCTGGCAGGAACCCAGCAGCAGCGTCAGTCCGGCAAGCAGAACGGAGCGGACAATGCAGCCCGCCGCTTTTTCCGTTTGTTTGTTGAATCTTTTCATGTTTTCCCCTTGAATTATTATCACATTATTTTTTCAATGATCATCTTCTGCGCGGCATCATGCCGCCGCGGCCGCCCTGCTGATTCTGGTTTTGCATGTTCTGCATGTTCTGCTGATTCATGCGCATCATCTGGAATCCCTGCATCATTTGAGCCCGCTGCATATTCTGCATGCTCTGGAGGAATTGCTGCATGATCTGAGTCTGGCTTGGCTGTTTCGGGCGCTGATACGGCTTTTTTGCGTTGGTCGAGGGATCGACCAGTTCGAGTTCGAGTTTGTCACTGCCGCGGGTCAGCACCACGCGGTTGCGGTCGATTTCCGTAAGGGTATAGCCGTT
>JAZUCR010000103.1:0-4368 GCA_045639225.1 Victivallales bacterium | reverse complement strand
TCAGGATCAGGAGATAAATGATGATCGCATTTCACTTTGATTTTAATTTTGCCCATTTCCGCATGGATTATTTGAAGGAGAAGCTGCGTTATCTGCGGAGCAATTCCTACGATACGATTATCTGGGAATTGGAAAATGCTGTCAGATTCGACACCGCGCCTGCCGCGGCAGCACGTGATGCCGTTAGCAAAGAAGAGTTTACGGAACTTCTCGAATACAGTCGATCTCTCGGATTCCGGAACGTTCCTCTGCTCCAGACACTTGCCCATACCGAATATGTCCTGATCCATAAAGAATACGCTCATTTGAGCGAAGGGGATTCCGGCACCCAGTACTGCCCTTCCAATCCGAAATTGTATCTGTTTTTAGAGGAATGGATCAATGAGTATTGCGAACTTTTTTACGATGCACCGTTTTTCCATATCGGCTGCGATGAGGCACGCATGCTGGGCGAAAGCTGCCCTGAATGTATGGGGTTCGTGCGGGAATCCGGAACCTCAGCCCTGCTTGTGAAACATATTTGCCGAGTGCATGACATCTTACAGAAAAAAAACATCCGCACTGCGATCTGGGCCGACATGCTTATTGCCCACCGCGAAAAAATCTGTGACTTGCCCCGTGATTTACTCCTTTTTGAGTGGCGATACAGCATATGCGACACAAAAGATGAGTTTTTCTGTCCCGGTTTTGGATACTGCAAAGAATCAGATTTCCCAGATGCCATCAAAAAGGAGTTTTATAAATTCCTGTATCCATCGGGAGACAACGCAAAAGCCGAGTGTTTCTATATTGCAGATTATCTGCGCTCATTTGGTTTTGAAGTCGTGATCTGTCCCGCAACAAGTTGCGGCGGCGGTTCATTCTTTACGGGAGAAACGGAATTGCGTTTTGCCAACACCTTTGACTCCGTGCGCAAGGGACTTACCATCAATGGATGTGCCATTACCAGTTGGACAGTCCACTTGTTCCCTTACGAACTGCAGATGCTTGCCATCGAAACTCCGGAGTATCTCACGACCCGCAAGGTCCCATGCGGTCAGCGCAAAGACTATTGTGACTCCTATACACAGAAACACTTCGGCATGAGCGACTCCTCGCCATTTCTGCATATTCTGTCTCTTTTGAACCAAGCCCCGCTTTTTACGAGTTGCCGCAGTTCGGGACATTACAAAGCCTACCCCTATGTCGATCCGGAATTCTTCTTCCAGCATGTCGGCAAGCTGACCGAAGAAGAAAATCGCAAGGAGCAGCAGAAAATTGCCCGGACATTGGGGGACTTTTTCCTTGCCCGACAGGAATTGACAACACTGCGCCAAAATGTTTCATGCGGCAAAGAAGAACTTGATCTATGGCTGCTTGCCACGGAAAACCTTATTGTCCGCAGCAGATTCGCGTTATTGCTGCTGCACCAGGGAATCAGACAACGGATGAATCCACGTCCGTTGATCAGCGATTTGACCAGACTCAGGGATGCGACCGGTGAAATGTATGCAAAAAGGCTCACCGCGGAATGTCTGGAATGTTTCTTGCAGATCCTGTTTGATGCCCCCCTTGCGGCATGCCGGAGGATCCTGGAGGAAAACGCGAAAGGGATCCGCTGATTCCGATTTTACCTCGTTCCGGTATTTATGGTGACATGGTTAAGAACCGGAACTTTTGAATCTTGCGCCGATATCACAGGAAGGATAAGGCGTCCATATCCACATATATATCCACGCCGGGATGTTTTTCCGAATAGATCGCGTATTTCACCGCCCGGCGCAGATTCGCAAGTTTCGTTCCCATGAACAAAGCGATGAACCGGTATTTGCCCGCGATCCGTTCCACCGGCGCCGGCGCCGGCTCCGTCACTTTGGTGTCCGGCGTGATGACCGGACGGACCTTCTCCATCAGTTTTTTGGCCGTCAGCAGGACCTGTTCCGGATCGGTCCCGCGGAAATGCACCAGCATCACATGGTTGAACGGCGGATATGCCAGTTCCTTGCGCAGTTCGATCTCTTCGGCGAAAAAACTGTCGTAATCATGTTCCGCCGCGAACTGGATCGCGGAATTGAACGGGGAACAGGTCTGGATCAGCACTTCGCCGTGGATGCCGCCTCGTCCAGCCCGTCCGGAAACCTGCGTCAGCAGCTGGAACGCATGTTCCTGCGCCCGGAAATCGCCCGGCGTGTAGAGTCCCATATCCGCATTCACCACCCCGACGAACGTCACATTCGGGAAATCCAGACCCTTGGCGATCATCTGCGTGCCGATCAGAATATCCAGATCCCCCTTCCGGAACGCCGCCAGCGTTTTTTCATACAGACTCGGCCGCGTCATCGTGTCCGAATCCATCCGCGCGATCCGCGCCCCTTTGAAAATCTCCTTGAACGTGTTCTCGATCCGTTCGGTGCCGTTGCCCTGATAGCGGATCTCGTGCGAGCCGCAGAGCGGACACACTTCCGGCGCACTCATCGCCGCCCCGCAGAAATGACAGGTCAGCGTCTCGCTGCGCTTGTGATAAGTCAGCGCCACGGAACATTCCTGACACATGGCGATATATCCGCAGGCGGGACAGCTCAGCTGCCGGGCATAGCCGCGCCGGTTCAGGAAGATGATGCTCTGTTCCCCCCTGTGGATGCGGTCCCAGACCGAATCGATCAGCCCCTTGGAAAAGAACGGGATGCGGCCGTCGTCATCGGATTCCAGCCGCATGTCGGTAATCGTCACCTCCGGCATCAGGATGGACGGATCGTGCCGCTTGGTCAGTTTCGCCAGTGCATATTTGCCGGTCTCCGCATTGTAATAGGATTCGACCGACGGCGTGGCGGAACCGAGGATCACCAGCGCATTTTCGAATTTGCCCCGGACCACCGCAATGTCGCGCGCATTGTAGCGCGGCGCTTCGGACTGCTTGTAGGAACTGTCATGTTCCTCATCCACCACGATCAGCGCCAGATGCCGGAACGGGGCGAACAGCGCCGACCGCGCCCCGACGGCGATTTTCACGCGGCCGTTCTGGACCTTCATCCATTCGTCGTAGCGTTCGCCGTCGCTCAGACCGCTGTGGAGCACGCTGAGCTGGTCGCCGAACCGGGCGCGGAACCGTTCCACGGTCTGCGGGGTCAGCGAAATTTCCGGCACCAGCACGATCGCCTCGCCGCCCGCCTTGAGCACTTCGGCGATAGTCTGCAGATATACTTCAGTCTTACCGCTCCCGGTCACGCCGTGCAGCAGCACCACATGGCTTTCCTCCGGCTTGCGGTCATGCAGTTTGTTCCGGATCAGTTCCAGCGCGGCGGCCTGTTCCTCGCTCGGTTCCTTCGGCTGCGTCGGCAGCACATCCGCACCTTTGAACGGATCGCGGTCCACCCCGCGTTCCTCGGTCACCACCACCTTTTCGGAAACCAGTTTTTTCAGCACGCCCATCGAACATCCCGCCTCGCGCAGCAGCTGTTCGGCGGACATTCCCCGGGTATTGCGCAGCAGCACTTTGAGCAGAGCACAGCGCCCCTGCGCCCGCGCATTGTCCAGCATGTAACGGTTCACCGTGTCGCGGTCGGCGGGGAAATACCAGGTCTCGGTTTTCTGCTTGACCTTGCCGCTGCGGACCGCGCCGGGCAACAGGTTCCGCACCGCGGTTTCCCGGGCGCAGCAGTAATAATCGGCCATCCATTCGCTCAGTTTTATCAGCGAATCCGGCAGCGAGGTGTTGTCCTGGCAGATCGAACGAATCGGCTTGAGGTTCGGAAACAGCGAAGTTTCCGCGAAGCCCACCACGAAGGCGGCGCGCTCCGCGCCTTTCCCGAACGGCACCATCACATGCATACCGACCCGGATCTCCGCTGCCATTTCCGGCGGGACCGCGTAATCGAAACTGCGGTCCAGGGACAGATCCAGCAGGACTTTCGCTATTTTCGGCAGATTTTTCATTTTTCGATTTGCTCATTTCTCATTTTGGAACTATAATATAAAGCCTCCGGCGATAAATGAAAGTCCGGAAGCGAAAAAAACAGGAGTTGTTCCATGGATTTCGAATGCCGAATAAAACAGAACGAGCCGTTGAAAAGCGGTTACCGGCGGATCGTCTTCGACGCCCCGGAAATCGCCAAAGCGGCGAAAGGCGGACAGTTTGTCCATGTCCAGATCACCCCGATGAAGGACCGTATTCTGCGCCGTCCGTTCAGCATCAGCAACGCCGACCCCGCAACGGGTGAATTGACGGTTGTTTATAAAGTCGTCGGACACGGCACCGCGGAACTGGCGCAGATGCGCGAAGGCGAAACCTGCCGGATTCTCGGTCCGCTGGGCAACGCCTATACCGCCCCGGATGCGGAAACTTTCCCGATCCTCGCCGCCGGCGGCTACGGTACCGCCGCCCTTTACCTG
>JAZUCR010000102.1:0-1924 GCA_045639225.1 Victivallales bacterium | reverse complement strand
ATGAAACTCAATACCGGTTTCACGCTCCGCGTCACCGATGCGCGCCCGACCATCGCCGCAAGCAGCAGTCAGACTGCGCCGAACTGTCTCGGATTCTCCGCCCGCTGGCCGTCCGTGAAGCTGGACCGCATGCTGGTCGTGTCCAAAGACGGCCGCGTCGACTGGTATGACAAATGGACGAATCTCGACAAAAAACAGATCCAGGGGATCCCGCTGCGTTACCGGACCGGACTGGCCGGGACGGAGACGCGGAACTGGCTCTGCGGTTCCTACGAGGCGCTGGAAGCCATCCTCGGCAGCAACAGCACGATCTTCTACGAAAACATGAACAAGTTCGGAACCGGCTGCGCCTTCGCCGCCGAGGACGACAACGCCGAACTGGTGCTGGATGCAGTCAACAATTCCGGCATCATCGAAATATACTCTCCGGTTCTGGCATTGGCGCCGGGCAAATCGTTCACGCTCCATTACAGTATCACCGGCATTCCCGAAGGCGGTTACTGGAAATTCATCAACGATCTGCGCCGCCGCCGGCGGATCGGCCGCTGCGGCGTCGAACGGCCCTTCTTCTGGGGTGCCGAGATCCCGGTCATCCGCGGCCTCAACATGGAACAGCGGATCAAAAAGAATCTCGGCGGACTCGGCCCGATCACGATCGCCTTCGCCCCGTGGATCAACCTGCTCGACCGCGAGGCTCTGAATGTCCCGCGCAAGCCCGGCATGACCTATTACGAGCATCAGGAACAATTCCGTCAGGACGGTCGGAAGAAGCTGGTCGAAAAGATCAAGCTCTACAAGCGGCTGCTGCCGAATGCCAAGGTCATGGTGATCAACCATCCGGCGATGAAAAGGACTTACATGCCGGAATTCAAAACCAATCCGCTGCGGGTCTCAGCCATCCGGAATGCCGACGGTTCGCCGTATCATCATGAAGGATACGACTCGATCCTGCTGCGCAAGAAAAGCAAAGAAGGCTGGTCGATCATCTACTACCTGCCGCTGCCCGGCACCCCGTGGTACAACCGGTTCATGGAGGATCTCGATTTCTTCCTGAACAACGGCGCCGACGGGGTCTATGTGGATGAATACAGTTTCCGGACTCCGCGCAATTACCGCCGCTATGACTATTCCGCCTGGGACGGTTTTTCCGCCGACCTGGATGAAAACGGCAATGTCAAAGCGCTCAAGAGTGACAATACCCTGACGACGATGCCCTTCCGGTCCGCCGTCGAACAGCGCGTGACCGGCGTCGGGAAACTGCTGCTCGGCAACGGCGGCGAGTGCGGACGTCTGGTCCCCAGCTCGTCCATGCACGGTTTTGTCGAAGGTACCTCCATGATCTATATGCCGAAAGCCCACTTGCTTCATGTTCCGCTGGTGCTCGGCAATTACGGAACCGAAAACACCCTGCCGGGCGTCCTGAAAGCCGTCCGGGAAGCTTTGAGTCAGGGTTGCGTTTATTCGCCCCACAACCGGACCAACTGGGTGCTCGAAGGACCCGACAATTTCGTCTGCAAGCTTTACCCGGTGACGGTTACCGAGATCGGCCCCGGATTCGTGGCCGCCAGAGAACGTTTCATCGTCATGAAGAGCGGCACTTATTTCTGGACCGGTGTCGCGGACGGCGAGGCTGAACTCTTCGTCTACAACGCCCAGGGAAAACGGATCCGTAACGGTTCCAAGGCGAAGATCGCCGACGGCAAAATCACGCTCGAGGTTCCCGATCACGGTCTGGTGATCGCGGAAAAGAGCAGCCGGCTGTTTTCGAAATAAATGAACAGAATCTGAATGAATTGTGCGAAAGGAGCGAAAAAAACTTGACAGACAGGAAATAATCTTCCATCGGCGAGAGAAATAAGTCATGGGATTAGAAATAGCGTGAAAAACGCGAAAAAAAGACAATAGAAGTGCAAGCCCTTCTTAA
>JAZUCR010000101.1:0-4499 GCA_045639225.1 Victivallales bacterium | reverse complement strand
GTCCAGACCGTGCTGATCAAGCCGGAAGAATATGCGCAATGGGTAAAGAAAAGCATGCCGTCCGACCTTTATAAAAGCGTGACGGACCGTTACGGCGAATTTCCCGGAAAAAGTTTCCGCACCAATGACGGCAATATGCTGCTCGGACGGATCCGGTTCGGCAATGTGATCCTGATGCCTCAATCCTTGCCGGGGGAGGGCAGCGACGAGACCAAACTCATCCACGGCGTCAAGATGTCTCCGCCTCACACTTACCTTGCCACCTACCTGTATATCCGGCACGGTTTCAAAGCCGACGCCATGATGCACCTCGGCACCCACGGCAGCCTCGAATTCACGCCGTGGAAACAGGTCGCGCTTTCCAGTTACGACTGGCCGGATGTCCTGGTCGGCGAAATGCCGCATTTTTATCTCTACATCATCAATAATATCGGCGAAGCGCAGATCGCCAAGCGCAGATCGTATGCGACCATGGTCAGCCACCTGACGCCGCCGTTCATGAATGCGGAAGCTTTCGGTTATATTTCCGATCTTCACGAAAAACTTCATCTGTTCGAAACCGCGGACAATGTCAAGCTCAAAGCCGCCTACGGCAAATCCATTATCGACATCGTCAAACGGGAACATATCGACCGCGACCTGAAACTTTCCGGCGAACTGGCAAAAGGAAATCTCATACCTGCCGACCTGGACCGGATCGAACATTTCCTGCATGAAATCACCGATGCCAAGGTCAACCGCGGCATGTATATCATCGGGCGTCCCTATTCGAAAGCCGAAGCGGACGAGACAGCGCGGCTGATGACGGTCGATGCGATCGCCGACGCCTTGTTCAAAGCGGATGTTTCTGCCGGAAAGGTCAGTCCGGACAAACGCAAGGACAAATCTTTCTACAGGAAAAATTACCTGCTCAAAGCGCATGAACGCGCAAAACAGGCGCTGCTGAACCCGGAACCGTTCAAAAAGAAACCTGCCGCCGTAAGACCTCCCCGGAATCACCGCGGCGGCATGATGGGTGGAGCCTCGCCTGAAACCATGCGGAAAATGATGCAGTCCGGCAAACTTCCGGACGGACGAGATATTCCGCCCGCCATGATGGCGGCAATGCAGTCGATGATGAAAACCACTCCGCCGCGCCGCAGTGTTCCGAAACCGAAGCCGGCACCGGAAGAGATCACTTTCCGCGCCCGTGCCGATCTGCTTGCTTCCACCGAAGCGGAACTGAAAGCCATTCTCAATGCCTTTTCCGGCGGCTATCTGGCAGCGACTTCGGGCGGCGATCCGATCCTCAATCCGGATACCGTCCCGACCGGGAAAAACCTGTATGGGATCGACCCCGAACGCACGCCGACCAGAGAGAGTTACGCAGTCGGAAAAGAGCTGGCGGACGCCCTGATTGCGGAAAAATTGCGCACCACTGGAAAATATCCGAAAAAAGTCGGGTTTTCGCTCTGGGGCGGCGAATTCATCCGCACGCAGGGAACGAATATCGGGGAGATATTCTATCTGCTCGGGGTGGAACCGGTCTGGGATTCCCGCGGCCGGGTCCAGGACGTGCGGCTCATCCCGCTTTCCGAACTCAAGCGCCCCCGGATCGATGTTATCATCCAGACCTCCGGACAGTTCCGCGGCGCGGCGACCAGCCGGATGAAACTGATCGACAAGGCGGTCCGGCTCGCCGCCATGGATCCCGACGGCGAATTCGCCAATTATGTGAAGGCCGGTTCGCTGGAAGTGGTGAAAGCCATGATCGCCTCCGGCATGTCCGCCGAACAGGCCAAAGTCCTCGGCAGCAGCCGGATCTTCGGCGGAGTGAACGGCAATTTCGGCACCGGCGTGACCGGCATGGCGCAGAACACCGGACGCTGGGACGATACGAAAGTCATCGCCGATCTTTACCTCAACAATATGGGTGCGCTGTATACCGAAGGACACTGGGGCGAACATATCCCCGGCGTATTCAAAGCGGCCTTGACCAATACCGATACCGTGGTGCAGTCGCGTTCCTCGAACAGCTGGGGACCGCTGTCCCTGGACCATGTCTATGAATTTACCGGCGGACTCAGCCTCGCCGCGCGGCACGTCACCGGCAGGGATCCGTCGGCGTATTTCAACGACTTGCGCAATCCCGGCAGCGCCCGGATCCAGGAAGCCGGCGAAGCGGCAATGGCCGAGGCCCGCAGCACCGTGCTGAATCCCAAATACATCAGGGAAATGATGAAGGAAGGCGCGGCAGCCACCGGATCGTTCACAGAAGTCTTCCGCAATACCCTCGGCTGGGAGATCATGAAGCCCGATCTGCTCGAAGACCATCTCTGGCAGGCTTACAAGGAGACTTATGTCGATGACAAGCTGAAACTGAATATGCGTGAATTCTTCGAGAAAAACAATCCAGCCGCGCTGCAGGAAATGACCGGGATCATGCTCGAAGCGGTCCGCAAAGAGTTCTGGAAAGCCGATGCGGAAACGGTGAAGCAGATCGCCCGGACCCATGCCGAGCTGATGAAGAAATTCGATCTGCCGCCGACCCGCAACGAAAAACTGCGGGAAATGATCCGGAAAAATCTGCAGGATCCCGAACTGCGTAAGGCGTATGAACGGCAGATCGCCAAAATGGCGGAACGGCAGCATCGGGAAGCGGCGGTGCGGAAAAAAGCCGACGAGGTCACCGGACGGAAATTGAAGGAACAGACCCTCGAACCGCCTCAATCGGATAAGAACCGGAACCGGTCCGCGCTGATGGTCATTGCCGGGATCGTGGTCCTGGCATTGGCCGCGGTCATCCTCGGCAACCGCCGTAAGAAAAATAAAATCTGACGGGTCGGGAGAAAATCATTCCGCCGGGAAGAGCAGGGGATCGGCGAGCACCAGCACACCGCAGGCCGGACTCGAACGGAACGAAAGGCCGAATTCGTTGCCTGGATGCGGAATCTTCAATTCCAGACTGCGGCGGGACTCGTCCAGCGTGAAGGACTCAACCTCGCTTCCGCTGTTGACCAGCGTGAGCTCAACTTCACCCCGGACCGGAAACGTACTGTGCAGACCGACCATTGCGGAAAATTCGCGGAATACGCCCGGCGCAATCCAATAGCGCAGACTGCCTTCATGGTGCGTGCCGAACGAGATACCGTGTTCGAATCTGCCGCAGTCCAGTTCCAGCGGGATCGGGTTGTCGTCACGGTCAAAAGCACGATTCCGGACAAAGGAACGGAAACGGTAGCCGCCGGATCCTCCGAACGGGAATTGATATGGTTCGAGTTCTTCCAGACGGCACGGTCCGGACGGGATGATTTCGCCCCGGCCGAGCTGGAAAACCGTGTGGATCACATCCGCGCAGAGTTTGACCGTTTCGGCATACATCCGGTTTTCCGGTTCCGTATTCCGTTCCGGGCGGTTTTCCAGCGTGTTGAGGATATAGCGGAAACAGCATTTGCGGCCATCCGCGGAGGCGGCGCAGTAGGCGGCATAAAGTTTCATCACCATTTCGTCCGGCGAATTGCCGAGTGAACGCGGCGCGTAGTCCAATTCCGGATAGTCGTTCCGGTATTGCATTTTTGCCATGATCATCGACGGCCGGACGGCATCATCGGTCAGCCGGTCCAGCACGAAAGCATCGGCGCCGCCCGCGCCTTCCAGCGCATGGAGCCCGAAACAGGAATCCTGCAGCATGTGGAGCAGACAGCCGAGATATTTCTTCCCTTCATCCAAGTCGTTCTGCCGGAAATTCCGGACAATCCGTTCGATATAGAATCTGAATCCGCCGGTGACATGGCGGAAATTTTCGTTGACGAACGGACGGCTGCGGAAAAAACCGTTTTCACCCCGTTTCCAATAACGGTAAAGTTCACTGTAAGGCGTGTCCGGCGGATAATGGAACTGAATGCCGTCGAGGAAAAACATATAAGGTTCGAGTTCTTTCCAGCGGTCGGAAAAATAACGGTCCGGCCAGGAGGAATATTCGCCGATCAGTTTCTCATTATCGCCGGTGTCGGCGGTCTGCAGCGCAAGCGCCGCCCGGGTCAATGCGGAATGAACTTTCGAGTCAGGCATGGCGGATCCTCTTTTCTGTTGTTGCCGGAAATCTGTTGATTCCAATATATCATGGTTATTCCGGAATGCAAGCCGGGGATGAAATCTTTCCCGTTCCGGGTTGAAAATCATCCGGTTTCATGATATATTCACCGGATGGTCGAAATCACGATGAAAAGGCAGGAACCGGGATGAACAGCGCAGGACCGATCAACTGGAAAAGGAATCTGATCTGTGCGTGGATCGGCCAGCTGCTGTGCATTGCCGGCAGTTCGGCGATCCTGCCGTTCATGCCGCTGTTCATCCGGGAAAAATATCACGTCACGGATGAAAAAGAACTCGGGATGTGGGTGGCGGCGATGTCCTTTTTCGGGTTGTGCAGCTATTGTTTTTCGACTCCGGTCTGGGGCTGGCTGGCCGACCGTTACGGACGGAAACTGATGCTGCTGCGTGCGTATTACGCCTCGGGA
>JAZUCR010000100.1:0-1518 GCA_045639225.1 Victivallales bacterium | reverse complement strand
GTTCCCGGCGATCGCCTCGCGCATCAAGCTGCTCGGCGGTCTGAACATCGCGGAAAGCCGTCTGCCGCAGGACGGCCGGACCAACGTCCGTCTGGGAAAAATGGAATTGGATATGCGTATCAGCACCATCCCGATCCTGACCGGGGAAAGCATCGTGCTGCGTCTGCTGAATCAGGAATCGATCTCGTTCGACCTGAAAATGCTGGGAATGTCGCCGAACCATCTGGCACAGTTCGAACGACTGATCCAGATTCCGCACGGGATCATTCTGGTGGTGGGCCCGACCGGAAGCGGTAAGACGACTACGCTCTACAGCGTGATCAGTCAGCTCAACGACCGGCGGAAAAAGATCATCACGATCGAAGACCCCGTGGAATACAAGACCGAAGGCCTCTGCCAGGTCCAGGTCAATCCGAAGATCGGCGTCACTTTCGCAGCGGGACTGCGCAGTATCGTGCGTCAGGACCCGGATATCATTCTGGTGGGCGAAATCCGCGACCGCGAAACCGCGGACATTGCGATCAACGCCGCACTGACCGGACACCTGGTGCTGAGCACCCTGCATACCAACGATGCAGTCGGCGCCGTGACGCGTCTGCTGGATATGGGTGTGGAAAACTTCCTGGTTTCGTCGGCACTGTTCGGCGTCTTGTCCCAGCGGCTGGTCCGCAAGATCTGTCCGGATTGTCACGGGCAGCCGCAGCCTGGCGGAGTCAAATGCCGCCGCTGCAACGGGACAGGCTACAAAGGACGGTGCGGTATTTTCGAACTGCTGATTCTGAATGACGAGATCCGTTCGGCGGTGAACCGGAATGCCTCCAGTTCCGAACTGGAAGAGATCGCCGTGAGACACGGCATGATCACACTCAAGCAGGACGGCGAAGCCAAAGTTGCAGCCGGCATCACGACCGCGGAAGAACTGCGCCGCTCCACCGCGGAACTGTAACAAGGAAATCAAGTTATGGCGTTATATAAATTCATGGCGGTCCCGAAGGGGGAAGGACCGCAGGAAATGCTGATTGAAGCGGACAGCGAAAAAGAAGCGCTGGACAAGCTTCGGAGCCGGCATATTACGCCATTGCGTTCGTTCGGCGAGGAATCGGCAGGGAAAAAGAAATTCACGCTGCATCGCTCCAAGATCAACGCCTATGAATTCACCCGTCAGCTGGCGCCGCTGCTGGAATCGTTCATCCCGCTGGAAAAGGCGCTCGCGATCATCGCCGAAAGCACGGTGGAAAAAGATCAGAAAGATTTCGTCAATTCCCTGCGTCAAGGGCTGCATGAAGGCAAAAAATTCTCCGAACTGGTGCGTTCGCACGGCTCGGTGTTTCCTTCGTATTACGCCAACCTGATCGAAAGCGGCGAGGAGACCGGCTGTCTGCCGGAAGTCGTCAATCAGCTTTACAAGTTCATGGAACAGAGCAAGGAGTTCAAAGACTTCATCGTATCGAGTTCCATTTATCCGCTGACCATCCTGGCGATCACGCTGCTGGTGACCATTCTGCTGTTCACTGTATT
>JAZUCR010000099.1:0-2011 GCA_045639225.1 Victivallales bacterium | reverse complement strand
CTGATCCTGCCGCCGAAAAAAGGCAGCGAACCGGACCTGCAGGAAGGGCGCGATTGGTCGGAAATCAAGGAAGATGAAATCCTGTTCGACGCACCCTATCCGCCGCTCGGACTGACCCTGACGGCCGAAAAAGAACGGTTGGACTGGATGGTCGGCGACGATCTGTGGCGCTGGACCAATGCCGAGCGCATCGGCGGCGGCAAAGCGCGTTTCGTCATCTCGCGGAAAGATCAGAGTCTCCGCATGGAGTGGAAAATCTTCGAAAAAACCCCGGTCCGCAACGGCGAAGACGAGCCCATCCCGGGCCGGAACTGGCGGCTGACCTGGGCGGCTGCCTGGACGAGTCTGCCCCTGCCCCGGAAAAAGAAGGCGGCTCAGGTTTTCGATATGGCATCTTTCGACTGGCCGGACACGGCACGGGCTGTGGCCAGCCTCAAAAAAGCGAAAACACTTCAGCCCGGTTGTTTCTGTGCCGTAGCGGTCCAGAATATCCTGAAAAAATGGCTCCGGGGTCATTGGGATAAGGCAAAAGAAAAAACGGTTTTCGAGCTGACGAACGTGCAGCCTCGCTATTGCGTGAATGCTTCGCATGTGGACCGGGCCAAGTTCAAGTCCCTGCCCCACTGGGACATGATGTCGATCCTGGAATTCCGCCGCTGGGCCAGCCGTCTGCTGGCAAAGAAAAATGTGCAGCTGCGGATCCGGACGCCGGAAAAATCACCCTGGCGCGGCTTTATGACGCTGGACTGAGTTCAGCGCATTTCTGAACTCGTCCGAATCTTCACCGTAAGCCATTTTCACGCATTCCAGCTGGAAATGATGCCGTCTGCGGTTGGCGATCCCCGCAGTCAGCCGGGCCAGAAATTCCGAACGCAGATCGCTGTCCGGTTCCCGTCCGGTCAGGATGGCGCGGAGCAGGAACGGATCACGCAGAATGCCGCGTCCGACCGCAATACCGTCACAGCCGCATTCAGCCCTGTAACACTCCGCATCGGCAGGAGTTTTGATGTCGCCGTTGGCGAAAAACACGGTTTGCGGGAGCAGTTCGCGCACCAGCTGAAACCGGCGTAATGCTTCGCTGCGGGGTATTTCCGCATACATTTCCGAAGCGGTGCGGAAATGATGGATGACCCAGTGCGGACCGCCTTCGCGGACCGCAGGCAGAATTTCGGACAGTTCTTCCGCTGAACGGAAACCTGAACGCAGTTTCACGCTCAGACAGAGTTCCGGAACTGCGGTGCGGATGGTCTGCAGGATGTTTTTCAGCAGATCCGGCTGTTTCAGCAGCGCGCTGCCCGATCCGCTGGAAACGACCGTGGGACTCGGACAGGCACAATTCACGTTGACCGAAACGACTCCGAGTTCGAACAAGGTGCGGCAGGCCGCCGCCATGGAATCGGGATCATGACCCAGGATCTGCACCGTGAACGGGATCCCGGACTCCAGAAAGAGCCGGAACCGTTTCCGCAAAGCCCCTTTTTTCGGAGGCGCATCCTTCGGGATCCCGATGAACGGGGGCATCCAGGAATCGATCAGCTTCAGAGCCAGTGCGGCACGGAAAAAATTTTCCCGGTTCATAATGCCTTCCAGCGGCGACAGCACCGCGCGGGAAGGCAAGGTAAACCGGGAAGTCAATGCCAGCGGCTGTCGAAAGAAATCCATCTCGAGACCGCCGGCAGGGATCAATCGGCTTTCAGCACGCCGCCCGTGTCGGCGCTGGTGGCCATTCTGGCATATTTACGGAGCCAGGAGGATTTGATCTCTTTCTGCAGCGGCTTCCAGTTCTTCCGCCGTTTGGCGATTTCGGCCTTGGAAACTTTCAGATTGATCGTCCGCGCGGGAATGTCGATTTCGATGATGTCGCCGTTCTTGATCAGACCGATCAGACCGCCTGCGGCTGCTCCAGGACTGACGTGACCGATGCAGGCGCCGTGGGTGCCGCCGCTGAACCGTCCGTCTGTGATCAGCGCGACTTTCTCGCCCAGGCCGCGGCCCATGATGTAGCTGGTGG
>JAZUCR010000098.1:0-7639 GCA_045639225.1 Victivallales bacterium | reverse complement strand
GGTTATGCCGGATTTCTCTCTTGACTGCGCACGGGTTCTGATGTACTTACCCGCACGCAACTCTTTTCATCTTTTCATTTCTCCTTTGACACTACCAGAGAATTTTACTTTTCTTTCGACAGGTTCAGTTCCGGGGAGATGCAGATCGACCCCTTTATTTCAGCGCTTTCCCCGGACCAGAACCACCATGTCGACATAGATGGCATTTTCTTCGGTCGAGCCTTTGACGTAGGCGGGCCCGGTGAATTTGGCGGAGAACCAGATCTCATCCCAGGTGTTGTCGCGGGGATCGCCGTAAGTCATTACGAACCAGTGATGGGTACGGGCATTGATTCCCCAGCCGTGACCCCAGAAGTTCGATTTGATATCGAGCGTGATCGAGCCGGGGATCCGGAACCAGTGATATTTTTCGTCCTGCGGAACTTCTTTCAGCACGATACTCCGTTTATTGCCGCAGCTGGACATGGCAAAACCGGTGGTGATGAATTTGTGTTTGCCGGGCATGACTTTGTTGACCCCCTGACAGGCGGGATTCGGATTGGCGGATTTGACGGCTTTGCCCTGAATCGAATCGGGATCATCCACAATCGAACTCTTCAATGCTTTCGGCGCGTAAAAATCCAGATAGGTGGCAATCCGGATATCTTTTTCCGGGACGTCTTTGAACTGTTCCGGACGGACGGGCACGTGGATCGCCCGGATGAATTTTGATTCGAAGGTTTTGTCGCCTTTTTCCGGGGCTTCGCAGGGGAAGCGGCGGATATGTGCCTTGGCATACTTGCGGCATTCATCGATCAGCTGTTGGCGGGAAATTCCGGCGGCGGTGAAAGTATCTCCGCAGGAAGCCCAGTTGATCAGCGTGCTCCAGATCGGCGTAATAAGTTCATGCTCGATATGGGAACGGTGGCGGGGGTTGGCGGTTTTGGCAGCGGCGGCAGTGAAAGTGCGGTAAAAGTCCAGCAGGAATGCAGGCGTCACATAACGCCAGGCACCGACCGTTTCGGAGGTGGGTTTCTGCGGGTCTTTGCTGACGCCTTCGCGGATGTAGTTAAAAATCCTTTTTACTTCGGGTGCGGCAGTTTCGCCGTAGTAATTGCGGATGAAAACATCCGCCAGCTTTTCCGGATCTTCATCCGGATTGACCATCAGACGGGAGGCGGCGAAAAAGTTGAGCATGATGAAGTTCTGCGGTGCGACATGGTTCATGGTGCCTTCGATGAACAGCGCATTGATGCCGTGACGCAGGAAATATTTGAAGTCGGGCTGCAGGGTGTCGTAAATGGTTTCAACCCGCGGCGGATTGAAAGTGTTTCTGAGATTCCAGTAATCCCACAGCATTTTCACATGTTCGGTCCCGAACTTGGACCATTTATCGAAATATCTCAAAACTTTTTTGTTGGCGACTTTCTCGATCGGACGGAAGGGATCGCGTTCATGGAAATTATCACACAGCCGGAAGAGAATGTTTTTTTCCGGAATGATTTTGTTGGGAAGTTTTCTGCCGTGAGATTCATGTCCCTGGATCCGGATGATGATATCGGGATATTCTTTTCTGATCTCGCGGGCGAGATAGTTGGAGAAATCAACTAAAAGACCGGTATCGGACCCGTCGTAATCGGCAATTTTGCGGCATTCCCTGCACTGGCAGAAGAACGGCGTATCATCCAGCCGGGTCACGTCATAAACAATCGACCATTCTTCGCGCGGTTTCTCCGCACGGTTCTTCCTGATCATGCTGCGCAGGGAATCGAGAGCGACTTTGCGGACTTCCGGATTGGACATGCAGACGTCGCCGTTCATGGTGAATGAGCGCGGTTTCTGACGCTGGCCGAAGGTATTCATGGCAAAATATTCCGGATGTTTTTTGAAGAGTTTCGGGTTGACGAAATGGGAAAGAGTATGCCATTCCGGCCAATAGCAGATGTTGTAAATCCAGCCGACGTAATACGGCGGGATATTTTTATTGATGCGTCCGTTGAAGCGGGAACGCAAAACCCACATGCGGTAGGATTCGACGGCTTCCGGAGTTGCCGCCTGCTGGATCGGACCTCTGTTCTTTTTCAGTTTAGCCAGAATTCCCGGGATGCCGTCGAAGATGACCCGTCCGACAAAAGCCGGAGATTTCTTTTCGTCGAAGACCGGAAAATCCGGTTGGTTTTTCGGAATTACCGTTTCATCCGGAGCCAGGAAGTATGTCCCCAGGGATTCGAGCAGCGTGTAAACGCCATACAGAGTTCCGGCCGGACGTCCGCCGGCAATGATCAGGTCGTCATCGACAGTTTTGAGCACCCACTGTTCCTGAACGGCCGGTTCGGATCCGGCTTTGAAACCGTTTTTGCGGGCGAAAGCGGTATCGCCGAGATAAATGACGGATTTTCCTGCAGTCTCCTGTTCAGAGATTTTCTTCAGATCTTTGCCGTAAATTTCACGGTAAAAGGAACAGAGTTCTTTTTCCGCCATTTTTTCGAGACGGATCGGGTTCTCACCGACGACCAGATATTCGGGGACGACCGCCGAAACGGCGGCGGTGAGCAGCATTCCGGCAAGACATAGTATCTTTTTCATTTTCATGCTATATTTCCATAAGGTTGCGGATTGGATGAAATCTTCAGTTGTGGGTCAAGGTATTCCACATGTATCTATACAGGAAATACGGGATTTTGAATCCGTTCAGGTATTCCAGGTGTCCATCCCAGAAAAGGTAATTGCCGCCGGTCTTGTGCCGGAAATTCGGGTTTTTCACATCGCTGTAAGGCGCCCGGGTCAGATTGAACGCATACTGCATGTAATTGACATTGTTCACTCCGGCAGGAGACGAGATGCGGTAATTGTCATAGATATGTTCCCAGATCGTGGTCATCCGGGAGGGACTTTTGACCAGATTCCTCTCCTTGCCTTCGGTCGGGATCAACTCCTTGTTGGAAGTCCAGTTCAGCTCCATTTCCTGACTGTAGTAAGGCAGGGCGATATTGTCGGGTGAATAGGACCGCCAGATCGACCGGTCGAAAGCATCCATCGTGCTCTTGCTGCGGACGGTATCCGCCGGACACTGAATGGTTTTCCAGCCGCCGGGCCGGGCGGGAACATATTTGCCGTTCTCCACTTTGGAATACATGAGATTCATCCAGTCGGTTTTGTCTCCCGGCAGGCCGACGGCCGGGATCCGGGTCGGCGGCAGCACTTTGTAATCGGATTCGTAGGCGGCGATATCCATACCCGTCTGTTTCAGATTCCCGCTGCAGGCAATTGCCTGGGAACGTCTTTTCGCATTGTTCAGCGCCGGCAGCAGCATCCCCGCCAGGATCGCAATGATCGCTATCACGATCAGGAGCTCTATCAAAGTGAAACGCCGCGGCACTTTACGCTTCAGGCAGGGATGAGGGTTGAGAGATGAGGTGTCCTTGCGGCAAAGCCGATACTGATTACTGATTACTGAAGACCGATCACTTGTCGAGTTCATACGCAGTTCCCTTTCTGTTGTTTTTTTGTTTATTTTGAGCTGTCTGATTTTTATTTTTCCACGGATCCCGTTTCGCTGGTAACAGTGCCTTTTTCCAGCGTGCAGTCACGGAATTCGACTTGCGAATCTTCGATTTGGGCTTCATGCCGCCACAGGTCCGGATCGGCGCACCAGTTGATTTTCAAGCGTTCGAACACTGCGCTCCTGACCTTCCGGAAAAGAAACGCCGAATCGGAGGATTGCATCCCCCAGTTCCGGTTTTCATCCAAATACGGCGCGGGACCTTTGCCATAATAATCCAGCCGGACATCGGTGAACCGCAAGCCGGAGATCTCTCCGCAGTCGTTGCCCAGGATCTGGCTGGTGAGTTCCGCCTTGCCCCGAATGTGCCTGAAATCAATATCGCGGATCCGGTTCCCGATATCTTCCCCGCCGCCCTGCAGCACGAGCTCCGTGGAGAGACAGATATTGAACGGGCGGCTCACATCCATGCGAATATTTTCGAACACGATTTTCTGCATGTCCACCCCGTGTTTCGCGGTGCTGTAACTGGAGGTGACATTGATCCCCTTGCCGATGCCGAAACCGGAACGGTAGATCACCAGATCGGAAAAAATGCATTCCCGGATCAGACCGTTGCCGACGCCCAGCCGGATTGCATTGGCGAAGGACGAGGACAAAACACAGTTGGTGACCGTGATATATTCGGTCGGACGCAGCGTGTCGCCGAGCGCTTTGCTGTTGCCCCGGATGGCGATGGCATCGTCCGCGGTCTGGATAACGCAGTCGGAAACGGTGGCGAAACGGCAGCAGTCGAGGTCGATCCCGTCATTGCAGAGGACACGCGGATCCCCGTAGATGTGCAATCCGGAAATGGTGATGTTTTCGCAGCCGTGCAGGAAACAGTGCCAGTAGGAACCGTTGCGGAGAGTGCAATTCAGCACACGGACATCGCGGCATTCGCAGAAGAAGATCAGCTGTCCGTTCCGGGGATGCAGTTTCAGGAAAAGATTCTCCGGATTCTTTTCGCGCAGCCAATGGGTAAAACAGCCGTCGATGATGCCGCCCTGAATGGAAATGTCTTCGCATTGGTAAGCGACAATCAGGTGCCGTCCGTTGTTCATTTCCTTTTCGCTGGTGCGGTTCGGGGGACAGAAATCCGGGGCATTCCAGGTCTCCTCATCGCCGCCGGAAAGCAGGACCGCGCCCGGCTCGAAACGCAGACCGGTATGACTGTGCAGATACAGCGTGCCGCTTTTGTAGGTTCCGGGCGGAAAAACCACTTCCTTGCCGGCGTCGATCGCCCGCTGGATGGCTTGCGTATCGGACGTTTTTCCGTCGCCGGCCGCTCCGAAATCTCTAACGTTCTGCATGATTTTTCCTTTCGTCCTATTCGAATAGCTGTCAACAACCGCTCTTCATGCGTTTCTGCAATGATCCGGACAACTCGAACGGCATCGGCACCACCACGTGATGAGCTGTCGGATCGTCGACCAGGGACAGGATCAGTTCGCACAGACTGTTCGCGAACCGGTCCGTATCCAGCACCAGGTAACAGAAATCGTCCGCCACACGTTCATAATTCTCCTGCAGGGCATTCTTGCTCCGGAATGAAACGATCTCGAAATCGCGCCCGCAAATCTGCCCGGCGCGTTCCAGTTCATCTTTCAGCGCGGCGGCAAACACCCTGCCGTCGGTCCAGTAAAGCTGCCGTTTCTTCAGCCGGTCGAGGTTTTCCCGCACGGCAGCGGCGGTGATCCGATAGCAGTCAAAACCGAAGGCGCGCAGCTTCGAACCGAACAGAAAATTCGAAATTTCACTGCAGCTCGGATTTCTGGCGGTCAGACATTTTTGGAGCAGACGCAGCCGTTCCTCTCCGGTCCGGGTCTTCTTGCTGACGAACAGCATGTTTTCCAGCAGATCGGACGGGATCCGTCCGACTGCCTCGGCAAAACAGCTTTCGAAATCGTAGCGGATGGTGGAAAGCCAGGGCGGAAATTTCTGACTCCCGCTGAAATAGGAATTGGTATTGGTGCAAACCACCCGGTGACTGATACGATGCAGCAGTTCGACCGTCTGGCCGGACAGCAGCGAGGTGCCGATCACATAGATGTCCGCCATGCTGGATTTGAGGATGCGGCGGACATTCCGCGCCAGATCGCGCGAGGAGAAATCCACCCGGATCAGCGTCAGCGTATAGCCGTTTGCCTGCAGTCTGTCGCACAGCTGCCGGATCATGTAATGGTCATCAAGAAGATCGGCCTCCATCGAACCCAGCAGCATCCCTACCTTGAAGGTCCTGGGCGTGCCGTTCTGACCGCCGCTGTATCCATACTGACGGCACAGAGAAAGGATCTCCATCCGTTTCTTCGGCGAGATCCGCCACGCATGGTCGGGATTCAGCGCACGGGATACCGTCGACTGGCTGACATGGGCCAGTTTTGCAATATCCGAGCTTGTAACCTTTTTTTTCATCGCCGCTCCCTCTTTTTATGTAATATATACAGGGAAGTTCCGGAAAACAAATTTTATGCGCATTTTTTCGGGATAGAGATACAACCATTTACAGTTAATATACTTACAAATCACACTTATGCGCATAAGAATCAATATAACACCAATATCGGGAATTGAAAGCCAAGATGGTAATAAATGGCAATGATTTCTTTATTTTTGAGGTAAAAAATGGTACCCGGCACGGGACTCGAACCCGTAGAACGCAGATTTTAAGTCTGCTGCGTATGCCATTCCGCCAGCCGGGCAGATAATTTGGATTGATTAGGTGATCCGCGGATGATCATTTAAAATAAAATGGCTCCGGCAGCTGGATTCGAACCAGCGACCAAGTGGTTAACAGCCACCTACTCTACCGCTGAGCTATGCCGGAGCGTTCAATGAGATGTAATCTATCACTCATTTTTATTTTTTCAAGCGGAAAATCTCTTTTTTTCCGAAAAAAAACGATTTCTTCCAAACTGTCGGCAAAATCAACGGGTTGGACTTGAAAAAAACGGATTTTATGGCAAATTACCGGGATATTTATTGGTTCAAATTGAAAAAGGTCCGGCTCCGCAGCCGGCAAAAAGGCATTTCATGCAGCAGTTGAAAGATATATCCGCCACCGGGGATGTTCACTGGAAACGGTATCTGATCCTGATCTGGCTCTCGCAGACCCTGTTCCAGCTGAGTTTTTCGTTTGCGATCCCGTTCGTACCGTTTTTCATGCAGACGCTCGGAATCCACGGCAAGGAACTTTCCTTCTGGGTGGCGCTGTTCGGCGCTGCCCCTGCCCTGGGGACCATCTTTTTTTCGCCGTTCTGGGGGATGATGGCCAACCGTTACGGCTGCAAAAAGATGCTGCTTCGCTGTTATATCGGCGGGACCGTGGTGCTCTCCGGGATCGCGCTGTGCCGGAATCCTTACTGGATCATCTTTTTCAGGCTGCTGCAGGGGATCGTCTGCGGATCCGTGCCGGTGGCCCTGGCGCTGGTCTCTTCTCTGGTGCCCTCCGAACGTACGGGTTTTGCCATGGGAGTCATCAACAGCGCCCTGTTCAGCGGACTGCTTTTCGGTTCCTTCTTCGGAGGGATCGCCGCCGACCTGTTCGGTTATCAGAACGCCTTTCTGCTGTCCGGCCTGCCGTGTCTGTTCGCCGCAGGAATCATGCTGTTCGGAGTCAAAGAACATTTCAAGCCGCCGGAAGGACAGAAAAAACCGACCGGCAATCCGCTGCTGAACCAGTGGAAGAAAATGACGCTGACCCATTGGCAGCTGGTGCTGGTCCTGCCGATCCTGTGTGTGCTGGGTCTGCTGATGTTCGGGCGGCAGTTCGACAATTCCTTCATGTCGCTGTTCGTGCAGGAAATCAACGGCTCGATCAACGGCGCGGCCACGTGGACGGGCGTGATCCAGGCGCTGTGCGGAGTCGCGGGAGTGCTGGCGGGTCTGTCCGCCGGGTATTTATCCGACAAATTCAATCCGGGCAAAACCGCGATGGTCATGAGCGGGCTCGCCGCCTTGTTCATGATCAGCATTTCGCTGACGCCGAATATGGTCTATCTGGTAATCATGCGGCCGTTGTCGCATTTCGTGATCGACTGCATCGAACCTTCGGTCCAGGTCTGGCTGTGCCGCAAGGTGGACCTGACCGCGCGGAACATCGCGCTGGCATGGGCACAG
>JAZUCR010000097.1:0-3141 GCA_045639225.1 Victivallales bacterium | reverse complement strand
AGCCGGTATGCGTGACATGGATATGCCGCTCCGCCAGCTGCTCATCGAATGCATGAAGATGGACGGCATTCCTTACAGCCACGGCTTCGACAATGAGACCATCCGGGCCGCGTTTTCCAGCGTGTCTCTGCCGGGCATTCTCAGCAACGTCGCCAATAAAAAGCTCCTTCAGAGCTACGAAGCCCAGCCCGTGATCGCCACAAAACTGTGCAGCACCGGAGACCTGAACGACTTCAAGGAAAACGACCGGTTCCGGTTGACCGATATCGGCGATTTGCTTCCGGTCGCCGCCGATGGTGAGATCAAAGATGGCGGCCTCGTCGAAGAATCCGCGAAAAATCAGCTCGATACCTACGGCAAAAAATTCTGCCTGACGAGAAAAATGATTATCAACGATGATTTGGGGGCCTTTATGAAAGTGCCGGTCGCGATGGGCAACAGGGCCGCGCGTCTGATCGACCAGCTGTTCTTCTCCCGTCTGTTGAAGAATCCGACCCAGCAGGACGGCAAGGCTCTGTTCTCCGGCGCACACCGGAATCTGCTCGGCGGTGCGACTTCCGCGCTTTCCACCGAAAGCCTCAAAAAGGCGATCCAGCTGTTCCTGGATCAGGTGGACGCCGATGGTCAGCCCATCAGCGTGGAACCGCGTTACCTGCTGGTCCCGACTGCGCTGAAACACCTCGCCATCGAACTCACGCAGGGTCCGACCCTTATCATGAGCGGCACTGACAATGTCGTCCGTCCGGCTCGGAATGTGCTTGCGGACGAACATCTGCAGGTTATTTCCAGTCCGTATCTCGGTAACAGTGCCTACGAGGGATCCAGCCAGACCGGATGGTATCTGTTCGGAGATTCGAAGACGGTCGATACCTGGGAAATTGGCTACCTCAAGGGACGCCGGACTCCCACCGTGGAACGCGGCGAAACCGACTTCAATACGCTGGGACTCTGGTTCCGGGTGTATTTCGATCTCGGTGTCCGCGAACAGGATCATCGCGGCATGGTGAAGGCCACCGGAGCCGCCAACTGAGGCATTCCATCCGGGCGGGCAGCCGCCCGGATTTCCCTTTCAAATATATAATAAATAGGAGAAAAACATGCTTGCTCGTTACGTTCAAAAGGGAGATTCCATCGACTACCGTCCCGAAACCGCCGTCGCGGCCGGTGATGTCATCGTCATTGCCGACCTGATCGGCATCGCGCGCCGCGACATCGAAGCCCATACCCTCGGCAGTCTGGCCGTGGTCGGAGTGTTTGACGTCACCAAGGCCGAAGGTCAGATTCCGGCCGGTTCGACCGTCTATTGGGATGCCGGGGCCCAGAAAGCGACTCTGGTGTCCGGGTCCAACCACTACCTGGGCAAAGCGATCCTCGCCGCCGATGCCGAAGCCGAGACCGTCCGCGTCCTGCTCAACGCACCCTACAGCCTCGCCACCGAGTTCGTCGCAGGTGATCCCATCAGCGATCTGGTGGACAACAGCGGGGGTACTCCCTCCGAGACCATTGCCGTCATTCAGGAATGCGAATGCAAGGACGCGATCGCCTCGCTGATCCGCAAAACCAACGCGATCCTTGCCGCACTCCGCGCGGTCGGCATCATCGCCACCGAGTAATGGGGCTGCTGGAAGAAGCGGCATCGTGGCTGAACACCCGGCGTGAAGAGTGTCTTTCCGTGCCGATTCAGTATCAGTTCAGAAGCGGCGGGTCCGCCGAACTGACTGCGACTGTCGGCCGGACGCTCTTCCGGGCAGAAGACCAGTATGGAGTGACGATCCGGGTCGAAAGCCGGGATTTCCTGGTAAGTTTCGATCAGATGCCGCGGGAACCTCAACGAGGCGACCGGATCATTTATGCCGGACGCATCTATGAAGTCCTCGCTCCGAACGGCGAACCGGTGTGGCGCTGGTCCGGTCCGCAGCACGTCACCCGCCGCATTCACACAAAAGAAATTGGAGGAACCAATGGCTGAAGATGAAGTTCCGAATCTGCGGGATGTCTGGGAACAGCTCCAGCAGGCGCGGCTGGACATCGCCGAACTCCGGGGAATGCTGACGATGCATTTCCGGGAGGGCGAGCATCACCACCCGCCGTGCAAGTCCGCAGCCGATATGCAGAAGACCATGCTTTCGGCTGTCGGCGCGGCACTGCTGGCGCTGATGGCGGCCGTGGGCAGCATTATCGTCGAGTTCATGCGGAGGTGATTTGTGTCAGCAGTGATCACCCTCGCAAACGCTGTGGCGGAGACCCTTGAAGACTATCACGCGGAAGTCCTCTTTATCCCCGAGTTCGAACTCAGGGATATCGAGGAAATGAAGGTCGTGGTGGTTCCGCTCACCGAAGAATTCAAACCACTCAGCCGCACACAGCATGAAGAGATCCTGAAAGTTCAGGTGGGATTTCTGAAGCGCGGCTGCGAAGACGAACTGCCCGAACTGCTCCGGACCGTCGAAGGTCTGGGGCTGGGCTTCCTGAACCAAAAGCTGGCCGGAGCCACGTGTGTTGGCGTGGCTTTTAATCCCATCTACAGCCCGGAACACCTCCGGGAACGCGGCCAGTTCACAAGCGTTATCGAGCTGTCTTTCAAGCAGTTCCGATGAAATGTCGCATTGAATTCGACGACCGCCGAATTCTCGTTGCCGTGCGAAGCGGCAACAATGTCGCCCTCCGCCGCGCCGGTGCATATATCAGGAAAGCGGCACGAAACAGGGTCACCACATCGGAAAAAGCATCCGCACCCGGCTCTCCGCCGAACACCCGGCAGGGACTGCTCAAACAGTCGCTGCTCTTCGGCGTGGACAGCAGACGGGAATCTGTGGTGATCGGTCCGGCCGAGTCGATGATCGGCACGGCAATGGTGGCACATGAATACGGCGGTCGTTATCGCAAACGCCGTTACCCGAAGCGTCCGCTGATGGGACCGACGCTCGAAAAAACGGCAAACAAACTTCCCTCTCTCTGGGAAAAATCTGTCAAATAACAAGGAGAAAAACACATGGCAATTGTCTTGGGGCTCAATGCAAAACTGCTTCGTGGCGCGGCCGGTTCCACCGGCTCCACCGAAGTCAAAAACGTGAAAGACCTCACTCTGAATTTGGAGAGCGGCGAGGCCGATGTCACGACCAGAGCCACTGGCGGCTGGCG
>JAZUCR010000096.1:0-4056 GCA_045639225.1 Victivallales bacterium | reverse complement strand
ACTGAACGTGTTGGAAACGAATGTGGCGGATGCTCCGGCTGCGATACCGACATATCCACCGTTCTCCACGATCGCTGTCGCGGTTCCCCCGCTGGTGACCAGCATCGAACCATAGGCGTTAACTGTAGTGCTGTTCGCCGTTGCGCCGTCAAGGACACTCCAGGTCCTTCCGGCATTGATCGTGAGATCATTGACGGTCCCACCGCTGGATACTGAAAACGTGCCCGCATTATTCAGAATAATATGATTGACTGTCCCGCCGGCATTGACAGACAATTTCTGGTATGAACTGTCCAATGTGATACTGTTCGCCGTTCCTCCGCTGGAGACTGCCAATAACGCTGAGTAGCCACCATAATAGTTGAAGGATACAGTGTCAGCAACTCCGCCATTGTAAACATACATCGCACCACCGCCATTTATCGTGGCGCTTACCGCGGTTCCGCCGGATACATTTACGGATCCATAATTGATGGTAATGTTCTCTGCTGTGCCGCCGTAGAGGATCAAACCATTTGCGGCTTTGACCGTGATATTGCCAGCGGAACCGCCGTAAAGGACCATGCCGGAGGAAGCGTTGACGACATTATTAACTGCGGAACCGCCGTAAAGGACCATGGCGCCGGCCGTGTTGACCGTTGTCGAGTCAGCCATGCCGCCGTCGAAGATATGAAGAGCCCCGCCGGATGAAACCGTGGTGCTGACCGCAGTGGTGCCGGAATGAAGGGAGGCACTAGTCGCGGAAAGGACCAGTCCGCTGATGGTATTGGGAGAAAATTGAGCAATAGCGCCGTCGACTATGTTGGCATAACCGCCGTTTTCAGTGATCCGCGAACCGGTGCCGCCACTGTAGACAACCATTCTTCCCCCGGGATGCAGAGTAGTCACATCAGCCGTTCCGCCGGAAGAAACGACGATGATCCCGGAATAGTGAATGCTGTTATGAATGACATCGCCGTGAGCGCTGACAATGAGAGCTCCGCCCTCCAGGACCACATTGCTGTCGGCAATTCCGTGATGCCAGAGGACCATAGAACCGCCGGAATGGACCGTGTTGTAAAAAGTCAGGCCCCCACTGGCGACGAGCAGCAAACCGCCGGAATAGATGTTGATATTACCCACAATACCGCTATTCAAAACCGTCAGGAAATCATTTTCCTCCAAAACAAAACCGGCTGAGTTTTTACTGATATCGTCGACGACATAGATTTCTGCCATTTTTACACCTCTTTTTGTTTATTTTTTAGCAGTTGCTGATACAAGTGATCCTCGCGGTCCATCGGCTGGATCTCGCAGTAAAAACGGGATGTTTCCCTCCAAGCGGTCTGCCGCGCAGCTGCATTCATGGCCGGAAACACCTCAAAAAATTTGAACATTCCAATAATATATTACAGAGTGATAGAAAATACAAGAGAGGCAAGAAAAAAAGTCAAAAAAAAGGTACAAGTCTCAAGTTACAAGTCTCAAGTTTCGCGAACTCAAACGGAGGAAACGGAGAAACGGAGAGCGCGCACTATAAGCTCAGACGCGAGATCACCGGAAATGGTGCTCCTGTCCTCTCTCGTCATGAGTCCGGCTCACGCGCAATCGTCCGAAAGGTCCGAATGGTCCGAATGGTCCGTAAATCGCGGAATTCCGGTGATCCCGTGTCTGCGTCCAATTTTGCTTATTTCTTTTCCTGCTGATCCTTGTCGATCTGTTCGAGACGGGCTTTTTCGTCGATCGCCACATGTCCTTCGACCATGCCGTTGTCCAGCGGATTGGCCACGCGGTTCTTCAGGTCGCGGAACATCCGGAGCAGATCGACCGTGCCGCCGATGCCGAACCAGATGGCCGTAACGAAGGCCGCGATGCCGGGGATGACCAGAAAGACGATCAGGAAATACCAGCCCCACCAGGCGGTTTTCCAGATGCCGAGGAGATTCAGGATCACCACGAGCACAAAGGAGATCAGAAACTTGTAAATGAATGAATAGCAGAACACACTCCACGCGAGGATTTTATCGCCGCGGGTATATTCCGGGGTGATGCCGATCAGTTTGCCGAAAACATTGCGGAAGGTCCATTTTTCCTTGATTTTCTTTTCGCCTTCGATCGAATAGATGCCGCGATGGAGCATCTGGTCCAGATTGAACGGTTCCCTGCAGGTCAGCCAGGATACTGCACAGTAAACCACCAGCGAGGTGATCATGGCGAGGAAGTAGATTTCATAGGAATTGATGGGGCATTTCAGCCGGTTCATCTGCCAGACGATATAGGGATTGAACGGGCGGGAAACCGCGGCGAGGAAATCGCCGACGGAATCGACCCAGCCCATTTTTTCGAGGAAAGGATAGATGCGGTCGGCCCAGTTGCGGTGCAGGAGCGCGCCGGACATATTGATGAACATGCCGCAGAGGAGGGAGCTCCAGGCGCCGGCGGCAGTTCCGACCCGGCTGTAGAATCCGAAAACAATCATCGGACCGCAGCCGCCGAGCCAGATGCCATACATCAGACTGCCGTAAAGCTGAATATAATCCAGCTGAGCCATGAACCATGATCCGCACAGGAAAAACACCCCGACGCCGATCGAGATCAGCCGGATCAGCATGACATGTTTTTCCATCGGCAGTTCACCGTTTTTATAGAACGGCACCACGCAGTCCTGCACCAGCGTCGAACTGGCGGAATAGATCCGGCTGTCATCCGTGGAGATGATGAACAGCAGGATCAGCAGACAGAACAGCCCCACCAGCCCGGTCGGAAGCATGTGCCGCATGGCCGCGGGCAGCATCAGCTGGCGGAAGATCGTTTTGAACTGCTGGGTTTTGGAACTGCCTTCGCCGTCCAGACCGAAATTTTTCTGTGCCGTCGTGAAATAGATTTCATCCGGGCCGTCCTTATGGGAGAAAGGTTTGTCTACGCCGATTCGGTGTTTATTCGCCGGGATCGCTTTGATTTCCTGCATGAAGCGGTCGCGTTCGGCCTGATCGGGGATCAGTTCGTTGGCGATGTTCTGCGCAATTCCGGTCCGGATGATTTTGGCATCCTGCGCATAATTGGCATGGTGCAGGATCGTAATGATGGCGACCGCGATCAGAACATAGAAGACGGAAGTGAAAGCACCGCGCCAGTTGCCGAGGATCGTCCCCATTTTGCGTTCATGCGCACTGACCGCGGAATTATGGCTGCCGGTGACGCCGCTGGCTTCATGCAGCATCATCGCGGTAAAGGCTACGATCAGAGCGAAAAAGTTGAAATCGCGCAAATGCGATACATCATACGGATTCAGGAAACTTTCGCCGGCCACGCGGTCGCCCATCACTTGAACGATCTCGCCGGTCCAGGAAAATTTCGTCAGAATGAAGATGATGAAAATCAGGATCGCGGGGAAGAAGATCAACCCCTGAAGCGTGTCGGTCACCACGATCGACAGGGTGCCGCCCATGCAGATCAGACCGATCGCCATGGTCAGCGTGATCACGATGATGACCATGAAAGTGTGGATCTCAAAGCCGAACAGGGTGAATTTTGCCGGCAGCCCCAGATAATGGATGAAGAAACGCGCGGCGATGGCGGGCATGATCATATTGGAGAGCATTTCCGCGATCGACCGCAGAAAACAGGAAAAGATCCGGAGACTCCGGTTGTAGCGCATCTCCAGAAATTGTCCCAGACTCATGGCCCGGGTCTCCCGGAACCGGTAGAGGCAATATCCGGTCAGTGCCAGCATGATCGATACCGGGGTCAGCAGGGAATTCCAGAATCCCATGGCGAAACCGGTCTTGTAATGGACTTCGACATACGCGGCCAGCGTGACCAGCCCCATGGCATATGCCATAGTCGAGGTGGTGATCACGTAGCGGTGGCAGACCCGGCACCACGAGAAAGTCGGAAACGCCGACAATATAGCGGCGGACATGCCAGCCCAGCCACAGCACACAGAGGGTGGGAACGATGGTGATGATCCAGTCAATCCAGCTCATAAATCAAAATCCTTTCCTGCATCCGGAACTGCATCCGGATTGTTTTATGATATTGTTTCAGTTAAAAGCAAGCTCGCTGTCAAGGTTTCGC